>CAJXQP010000022.1 GCA_913058275.1 uncultured Gammaproteobacteria bacterium
TCTACACCTCTCTATTCGTCGGCAGCGTCAGATGTGTATAAGAGACAGGATAATATCAATGTCTCTAAACAAGGATATAGGGCAGCCATGTGATACCGCATTTACCTGTATGGGCTGTCCCTTTGCGTCTCCAAACGAGGCACCTAGATAATAGGTACTAGGACCGCCAATTGTATCCAGAGCATTCCAGAATTCGGGAGTTCGACCAACATAGGCCACGTCTCTTAGCATGCGGTACTTACGGCCATTGCGTATTTCCCAAAACACCTGGCCGGCGAACTGGATGTTGTAGCGCTGCTGATCGATAGAATAGGAGCCGCGGCCTTCAACTAAGATGCCGCGGTCAGTATTACCGATAACATCATCTTCACTTAGGTCATTCTCTCCTGGCAACATGCTGACATTCGGCATGCGCTGAAAAGGCATGCTCTCCCAATTCTGACCATAGGAACAGCCGTGACTGCGGGTTATGCCGGTGTACTGCGAGATCCAGTCTGCCTGTTCTCGAGTGGTCTGATAGTCGACGAATAAACCGTCTTCTATGATCGGCCAGATTTCGGCCGGCACGCCTTCATCGTCCCAACCGGTTGTAGCGCAGCCGCCGAACTCAGTTCTATTTCCAACGAACTGCAAAAATTCTGGACCTAACCGCAGCTTGTTGATTACATCTTCAGGCGGATAGATGAATGAGGTGCCGGCGTAGTTGGCCTCGAAGCCGAGCGCGCGATCGAGTTCGGTTGGATGCCCGATCGATTCGTGGATCGTCAACCATAGATTCGAAGGATGTAGAATTAAGTCCCACTTGCCAGGCTCTACAGATGGGGCTTCGAGTTTCATCGCTGCCTCTTCGGCCCAGCCTTCAGCGCTGGAGGCTAGCTCTAACCCTCTTATATATTCGTAGCCACGACCAGCGGGCTCTACTACCGCACCGCGTGTTTGGAAGTCGCTCCCATCTGGAGAAATCGCGGTGATGTTTATCGAGGGGTTGACGCGTAGTAGTGTCTGCCGAATCACCGAGCCTTCGGATGTAGCCAGCAATCGCTCCTCTTTAACCGAGAGGATGCTGCTATTAGAGAAGCGAATATTATTGACCCGTAGCGCTTCTTCGTTGATTCGCAGCAGCAGCGCCGCTTTGTCTTCAAGGGATACATCAAATGGATCGACAGTGTGAGGTGTTATCCAATCCGCATCGGGGAAGACATCGACCTGAGCGAGCACGGTTTCAGAAGGAGCTACTTCGTTATTGGCTGTAGCAATAGCTACGGCTTCTCTAGCCATCGCGGCTACGGCATCACGTGTTAAGACCTGAGTAGCAGAGAAGCCCCAAGAACCGCCGACTAAGGCGCGCACATTGATGCCGAAAGAATCGGTGCTCTGCACTTGAGTTATCATTTGCTCTCTAGCGCCGATAGCCTCGAATTGTGTGCGGATAATTCTTCCGTCGGCGTATTGTGCGCCGGCGCTTCTCGCGACATCGATAGCAAGGAGTAGTAGCTCGCGCTCGCTAGAGGTCATGGTCTGGGCTGCGACAGGCTTGGTGCTTGGCAACAGAATTCCAGCCGCGGCAACGGCCGCGGAGAGTCTTATGAAATCGCGCCGGGAAACATCGTGGGGTAAATGCAGAGGGCTTCCAGTCATTGACGCGGAGCCGCGGTGGTTCTGAGGTACTGGAAATGGGATCACTTTGCTTGCGGACCTCACGTTAGCGAATAGTTCTTACGCAAAACAGCATAACTTACGCAGACGTTGAATCCAATTTTAACTCTGTTTAGCTTTCTTGAATACGAGAAGCCGATTGTTGGCGGGCATGGCATTGTCTTCGAAGAGAGTTAAGTTGGCTAAAGTTGCCAAATCGCTTATCCATTCAAAATCCCGAACACCACTCGCCGGATCTCTGTCTTTCAGCAATCGGTCGAAGCCCTCGTTACTTGGGGACGTAAATTCACCGGTATACTTAAAAGGGCCGTATACGATCAGTGTTCCATCTGCCTGCAGAGCCTCACCAATACCCTTAAAGAAATTTTCAACCGAATCGGCAGACATAATGTGCAAGCTGTTTGCGCTGAAAATCGCAGTTGGCCTACCGCTATTCCAAGGTGTGTGATTCACATCAATGCTTATGGCCGCAGGAAGGTTTGTAAGCATAGCCCCGGCGAGGCGCAGGTTGAGACTATCGACATTGCTCGGAATGTCTGAGGATTGCCAATGGAGGTTTGGCAGATTTTGCGCGAAATGAACAGCGTGTTGACCGGTGCCGCCAGATAGCTCAAGCACTTGGTCGCCATCTTTAAAATGTCGCTGAAGTATTTCCAGGATGACCTGCTTATTATTCTCGCAGGCCTGGCTAAAGGGGAGCTCGCTCATAGTAATTATTGCGCGTCGCGTAGAAAGACTGGTTGCATTGGTGTTGAGTGCTCTTCGCTATAGCGGTAGCCCTCTACGTCGAATTCCTTAAGCTTTTCGGGATTCTTGATTCTGTTATGAATAATGTAGGCGGCCATGTACCCGCGGGCTTTTTTTGCGAAGAAACTCACGATCTTGTATTTCCCACTCGAGAAGTCTTTGAACACTGGCGAAATGATTTCAGCGTTAAGAGATTTTGGTTTAATTGCGCTGAAGTATTCCTTTGAAGCGAGATTAATCAACACGGGCTTCTTATCTTGCTCAAACAATTCGTTGAGGTTTTCGGTAAGCTGGCCATCCCAAAACTCGTAGAGGTTCTTGCCTTTCTTGTTCTTGAATCTGGATCCCATCTCAAGCCTGTAGGGCTGCATCAAATCCAGAGGTCGGAGTAGGCCGTATAGCCCAGACAATATTCGCAGATGGTTCTGTGCGAAGTTTAGATCTGCTGTAGAGAACTTTTCTGCTTCTAGCCCGATGTAGACATCACCCTTGAATGCGAATATGGCTTGCTTGGAATTCTCTAAATCGAAAGGCGTATGCCAGTTTGCGTAGCGCATATGGTTGAGTTCGCCCAAGGCGCTGCTGATATGCATAAGCTCGGAGAAATCTTCCGGGCTTAGCTTCTGCAATTGACCCACAAGTTGTGTGGACTCTGCGAGATATTCTGGCTCGGTGAACTTTCGCGTGCGGGCTTTGGTGTCGAAATCGAGAGACTTAGCGGGCGATAATACAATTAGCATGGTTTGATTACTCGTCTATTTAGTCGAATATTAGTTAAATGAATAAGGGCTATTCCTGATCTTCGAATTCCAGCCACCATTCAAGGGGTGTCGTGCCGTCTTCGGGATCGTAAACGTTTCCATAATACCAAACTGTATCAGGATAATCTTTGCAGACAACGCTCAGTATTTCTTCGATAGTCTGGAAGCCGATAGAAAAATGTATGCTGTAAACCAATGCGCGATCAGTTTGCTTGTCTAAGCTGCCTCCAAGCTTTTCAATCTTAGCCGAAAGGTTTTCTGCCAACACATCTAGTTGATGCACGCGGAAGACGCGAATGGATAGATTGCCGCTGCGACGCAGCAACTTATATTCTGCCGAAGAAACGTCGATGACCTTGAGTTTATCTCCAGCGGCCAGATTGCGCGTCAGTAAAGGGGAGCGCACGAGCCGCACCTCGTCTTCGGTATCCTCGACCAATTCGACTTCGAGGCTCTCGAAGACTGGGTCGCCGTCGGGATTGATGCCTGCTAGGAATGGAAGTTCGAAAATGTCGGCTGCTACGGGATCAGTAGGAGAACTCAATGCTTGTACCTTGGTTAGCCCTGTGGATGAATGCATGTTTAGTAGGTAAGCTTGCTGGAGAGAAGGCTCACCTAGGCGGCTATGGACGACAATGATAGAGCGACTACAGCGAATTGCCACTGTTTTAGCTAGGTTTCGGCTGCCATTATTCGTCTTAGCTGGATTTTCTCTGGTGGTGCTGGTTCTCAGTGTGCTGGATAACCCACTGCTCGATAATGACAGGCTCTTGAAGCCCGCTATCCTTGGGTTCTGTTGGGCGCTGATGCTGTATAGCACTGGGGAGCTCTTTCAGGAGATACCGGGCAAGGCCGGCAGTGAAGCGACTTTCCGCAGGCGAATGGGCGTGCGTGTGAGAAGGGGGATACTGTGGGTTCTGGGCATTCTCACGATAGCGAGTGCGGCGGGCCTCCTTATTCTTAGCTATCAACTGACGCGTGTGTGGCTATGAGTCTTAGCACTGGCAGTCTCATAGAGCCCTGCTATGTATGCAATAATGAGCGGCCTGTTAGGTAGAGCTTAAGTAGTAATTAGATCGGGCCACGCAAACAAATAAATACGAACAAGAATAATGGCGCATTAGCGCACACAAGCACCATGGAAAAGCTTTCTCTTCTCATTGATGGGCTGTCGAATCGTCTAGGCCGAATTTTCTCCTGGCTGACTTTGACTATGGTGCTTGTTATGGCTGCCATCGTTGTGCTGCGCTACGTGTTTCAAATTGGCTCGATCGCACTGCAAGAGTCGATTATATATATCAACGCGCTTATATTTACTTTCGGTGTCGCCTATACGCTTAAGGAGCAGGGTCATGTTCGGGTCGATATTTTCTATAGTCGACTTAACGAAAAGAAGCGTGCTTGGGTAGACCTATTCGGCTCACTACTTTTTCTGGTTCCTTCTACCTGTTTTATTATCTGGATTAGTTGGGATTACGTTGCCGTTTCCTGGCGAATACGGGAAGCATCGGCGGAATCCAGCGGCCTTCCTTTCGTCTATTTATTGAAGGTAGTGATCCTCGTCTTACCTGCCTTACTATTGCTGCAGGGAATTTCAGAGATAGTGAAATCAATCTCTGTGATCAAGCAGCTAGACTCTTAGTGATCGAATTCATTCCAATTCTTTTTTTCTTGGTTGTGTGTCTTGTACTGATGGCAGGTTATCCAGTTGCTTTATCACTTACTGGGGTGTCATTGGGATTCGCTGCGATAGGAACCATGAGCGGTGTTTTCGATACAGCCTATATTTCACTTATTCCAAATCGCATCTACGGTTTATTGATTAACCAAAACTTGTTTGCTGTGCCGCTGTTTGTATTCATGGGGACGATGTTGGAGCGAAGCCGCATCGCAGAAGACTTGCTCAAGAACATGGCTATCGCCTTTGGGAAGTTTCCTGGCGGTCTCGGGATTTCAGTCATTATCGTTGGTATGTTGCTGGCTGCGAGCACCGGCATCGTCGGCGCAACGGTCGTCACTATGGGCATACTCTCTTTGCCGACAATGATGAAGGCAGGATATAAACCCTCGCTGGCTTGCGGCACGCTTTGTGCGACGGGAACACTTGGGCAGATCATCCCGCCGTCTATCTGTTTGGTGCTGCTGGGAGAAGTTATCTCCAACGCGTACCAGCAGTCTCAGTTAAATGCAGGTGTCTTCGCGCCCGACTTTGTTTCGATCGGAGACCTGTTCGCTGGCGCGATAATTCCGGGCCTGTTGCTAGTCATTGCCTACGCGACCTATATGTTCGTCATAGCCATGTTGAAACCCTCGAACGCCCCACCGATGGTAATCGATGAATTAGATGAGGGAGTTAATGTCTTCACGGCGCTAGTTAAGGGCTTGCTTCCTCCGGTGCTGCTCATGGTAGCTGTGCTGGGCTCGATACTTCTGGGAATAGCGACGCCAACCGAGGCAGCTAGCGTTGGCGCAGTAGGCGCGATGATTCTGGCCCTAATAAAGAGAGCTTTAAATCTGTCAGTGCTGCAATCGGTGAGCATAGAGACCATGCGTGTTACCTCGATGGTATATCTAATTTTAGTCGGCGCGACGATTTTTTCGTCGGTATTTAGAGGCTTTGGTGGCGATGTACTGATTGAAGACCTGCTAATGAACCTGCCCGGCGGTGTCGTTTCGGCGACTCTTGTCGTTATGCTGCTGATCTTTTTTTTAGGCTTTATTCTAGACTTTATTGAGATCACGTTTATGGTCGTTCCGCTTGTGGGGCCTATACTTTTGGCAATGGGCGTCGATCCGATTTGGTTGGGAGTGATGATCGCGGTGAATTTACAGACTTCGTTTCTAACCCCGCCGTTTGGTTTTTCTCTTTTCTACTTGCGAAGCGTGGCCCCAGCTGAAATAAAGACCAGTGAGATTTATCGAGGCGTTATACCTTTTGTTATTATGCAGCTTGCACTGTTACTGTTGCTCGCGCTGCAACCGGGATTGGCAACCTGGTTGCCTTCGATACTTTGATAAGTGCCTTGATCGAGACGATCACATTCCTGTAATCATTTTACTTAGGGAATTATTATGAGCAGCAACGAAGCTGGCCCCATTGGCGAACTGGCATTACAAACACTCGCCATGCCGAAGGATACGAATGCGAACGGCGACATCTTCGGTGGCTGGTTGGTATCGCAGATGGATTTGGCGGCAGGCATCGCGAGCAAAATGGCGACACGAGGTCGTTCGGTGACGGTTGCCATTCAGAACGTGCACTTCATCAGTCCGGTCAAAGTGGGCGCTACTGTCAGCTGTTACACACAAGTTGTTAAAACAGGTAAGACTTCTGTGCAGATTAATGTAGAGGTTTGGACTTCTAACATTAGTATTATTGATAAGCCTACTAAGATAGCGGACGGGTTGTTCGTGTTTGTTGCGATTGATGATCAAGGTAAGCCAAGAGATATTCCAAGATAGACCTCAACCTTCTATGAGTATCTAAACCTAATTACTCGGTAGCTTTCGCGCTTCGACATAGGCGTCTTCGGCAATGCTGTGATAATTTTCTACGCCCGTTTGAAAATTCTTATACGAATCATAGATGCGGCGCGTGACCTCATCAGTATCCGCGAGTTCGGCAACGACTTGGTTGGAAATATCTCGCAGCTCGACGAGCACCTCATCGGGAAGTTTTCTTAATTCTACGCCATGCTCTTCAACCAGAACACGCAGCGCTTCGTTATTTTTAGCAGTGAGTTCGTCCATCAAGAGTTGGTTCATCACTTCGGTGCCTGCCTTGAGAATCTCTTGAAGATCCTCGGGGAGAGCCTCGAACGCGGACTTGTTGAAGATAGTTTCTAGAGTTGAGCCGGGCTCGTGCCAGCCGGGATAGTAATAGTACTGGGCAACGGTATGGTATCCAGCCGCCATGTCATTATACGGACTTACGAATTCTGTCGCGTCGAGTGCGCCGGTCTGCATCGCCGTGAATACTTCGCTCACCTGCATGGTGACTGGAGTGCCTCCAGCGCGACTAAATACTTCGCCACCGAGGCCGGGAATCCTCATCTTCAGCCCCTGCAAATCGGCTAGGGAGTTAATTTCTTTGTTGAACCAGCCAAACATCTGGGTGCCGGAGTTACCGCCGCGCATTGGAATTAGATTGAAGGGGGCGTAGATTTCTTGCCATAGCTCATTACCGCCGCCATAGCTAAGCCAGGCGTCCATCTCCGTGCCTGTTAGGCCGAAGGGAATAGTGGAAAAGAAAGGCGTGCTGGGGATCTTGCCCTGCCAATAATAGGCCCCTGTGTGGCCAATCTCGGCCACACCTTGGGATACGGCATCGAACACTTCGAGGCCACCGACTAGCTCATTCGCGCCATATACACGGATGCGCATGCGGCCATTGCTCATCTTCTCGACGATATCGGCGAAGTGCTCGGGTGATGTTCCCAGTGCAGGCAGGTTCTTCGGCCAGGATGTAATCAACTTCCATTCATAGACCGTTTGTTCTTGCGCACTGCTTTGCGCGCCAGAGTCTGTTGACTGAGACTCTCCACCGCAGGTAGTTAAGAGGCAAAGCAGCGCCGCTGTGCACAGCGCCTTAGCCGTCGAGCTAAATGAATGGTTAAGTAACATAATTATTTCCCTACTTATCTCGCATCCTCGCGAGTCACGCCAACACTTCCAGTTTGGCATAGGACAGCACCAACCACTTGCTCCCCACTGCATCGAAGTTTATCTGAACTCGAGCATTAGGCCCTTGCCCTTCATAGTTTAGGATAACACCTTCGCCGAATTTTCCATGGACGACGCGCTGCCCCAATGACAAATCAGTTTCCGGCACCTCTATGTCGCCACTGAGTTTGCTACTGACTCTGCTGCCGATTCGTGTATTGCCGAACGACGGCCTGCTGACGCTAGACTTCATTCGAATCTCATCAAGCAGTTCGTTCGGTATCTCATTGATGAAACGCGAGGGCCGACAGAGATTCACTTCACCGTGCATCCTTCTGGATTCTGCATGACTCATATACAACTTGGTTCTGGCGCGTGTTATTCCGACATAGCATAGTCGTCTCTCTTCTTCGAGACCGGCAATATTGTCCATAGACATCTTGTGAGGAAACAGTCCTTCTTCCATACCGGCAAGAAATACGAGGTGAAATTCCAAGCCTTTTGCAGAGTGCAGCGTCATTAATTGCACAGCGTCTTCGGATTCATCGGCCTGCGTTTCTCCTGCATCTAGGGCTGCTTTATCGAGGAATGCAGACAGGAAGGCGTTAGATTTTAGGTCAAAGTCTTCATCGATATCTGGGTCGTCGAAATTGTTTGCAGCTGTTACTAGCTCTTCGAGGTTCTCAATTCGCGCACGAGCCTTCTCGCCACCTTCCTTTTCATGATGTTGAATAAGTCCGGTGTGATTAACAATATGCTCCGCCTTTTCTGCTAATTCCAATTCACTACAGGCAAGGCTTAGCTCATCGATTAGTTCCAGAAAGCCTAGCACGGCATTGGAAGCCCTCGATGTCATGAGAGTTTCGTTTACACATTTGGCACAGGCCTGCCAGAGTGAGCAATTTTCTTCTCTCGCTACGCTTCTAACTTGTTCGATGGTTCGGCCGCCGATGCCTCGAGTTGGAACATTGATCACTCGCTCCATGGCGGTATCGTCGTCTCTGTTTATTACGAGGCGCAGATAGGCCAGTGCGTTTTTAATTTCGAGACGTTCATAGAAACGGTGGCCGCCGTAGATACGATAGGGCATACCCATGCGTAGGAGAGCGTCTTCCAGTTCGCGTGACTGCGCGTTGGAGCGATAGAGGATAGCGGCGTCGGAGCGGCGGTTGCCGTTGTTAAACCAGTCTTGCACACGATCTACGATGAAGCGGGCTTCATCCTGTTCGTTGAATGCTTCGTATAAGCTGATCTGCTCGCCATCTCCATCCTCAGTCCAGAGGTTCTTGCCAAGGCGGCTTTGGTTGTTTGAGATCAGCTTATTGGCAGCCTTGAGAATCGTGGAGGTAGAGCGGTAGTTCTGTTCCAGGCGCACGGTTTCGGCATCGCTGAAATCTACATTGAACTGTTGGATATTCTCTATCTTGGCGCCGCGCCAACCGTAGATCGATTGATCATCATCTCCAACTACCATCAGTTGGTTTTGCGTTCCGGCCAGCACCCGCAGCCAGGCATATTGAATAGAGTTGGTGTCTTGAAACTCATCAACCAGAATGTGTTTAAAGCGTCGCTGGTAGTGTTCCAGTACCTGAGGGTTCTTTAGCCATAACTCGTGGGCTCGGAGCAAGATCTCCCCGAAATCGATCATGCCGCCGCGATCGCATGCTTCCTCATAGGCCTTATAAACCTGGAGCATGGTCTTCGTGTAATCGTCCTCAAAATGATCGATGTTGCCGGAGCGTAGTCCCTCATCTTTCTGTGAATTGATATACCACTGGCACTGTTTTGCAGGCCATTTGTCCTCATCTATCTTCAATGAGCGGTTGATACGCTTGACCAAACGCAGCTGATCGTCGCCATCGAGGATCTGGAAGTCTTGGACTAGGCCGGCCTCTCTCCAATGGGTGCGTAGCAGTCGATGGGCAAGGCCGTGAAAGGTACCAACCCACATGCCAGCGAAGGAATTCGCCATCAGCGACTCTATACGGCCACGCATTTCTCGTGCGGATTTATTGGTAAAGGTCACGGCGAGAATAGAATAGGGGGATGCCTGCTCGGCTTCCAGCAGCCAGGCGATCCTGTGCACAAGCACGCGTGTCTTGCCGCTACCAGCACCGGCCAATACCAGCAGGTGCTGCGACGGGTTCGCTACTGCGTTTCTTTGCTCATCGTTGAGTGAATCTAATATGTGTGAGACATCCATGGCGCGTTATTCTATCAAAATGTCGCCGAGATTCTCCGCTTTATCTGACTAAAATCGTCATCTAGATGAGTTACAGCTGTCTTAGTGAAAAAGGGTGAAGTTTGATAGAATACCGCGCCTGCGTCCGGCTTAGAGCAGTCACACGCTCTCTGATAAATCTCTTTCATTGAGCAAACCGAACACGCATGAACTAAAGAGGCTGCCCATTCGTATGGATAGTCTGAGCTAACTAGGAGAAAGCTATGTCTGTCAGATCGGATAATGTGCCATTCAATTGGGCAGATCCATTTGGGATGGAAGGACAGTTATCGGAAGAAGAGCGGCTCGTTAGAGATACAGCTAAGCAATATGCCCAAGAGAAGTTACTACCTCGGGTCAAGGAAGCCTATAGAAATGAAGCAACCGACCCGGAGATCTTTCGCGAGATGGGTGCGCTCGGTCTGCTTGGCTCCACCATTGAAGGCTATGACTGCGCGGGCGTGAACTATGTCTGCTACGGCCTGATGGCGCGCGAGATTGAGGCGGTAGACTCTGGCTATCGATCGATGATGAGCGTGCAATCCAGCTTGGTAATGCACCCGATTAACACATTCGGCTCCGAGGATCAGAAGCAAAAATATCTGCCGAAGCTGGCGAGCGGTGAATACATAGGCTGTTTCGGTTTGACCGAGCCGGATCATGGCTCTGATCCGGGCGGCATGATCACGAGAGCGAAATCAGTCGCCGGCGGTTACTCTCTGACTGGCGCGAAGAACTGGATTAGCAACTCACCGATCGCCGACGTCTTTATCGTTTGGGCGAAGGACGATACGGGTACTATTTGCGGCTTCATTCTGGATAAGGGGATGAAGGGGTTAAGTGCGCCTAAGATTGAAGGAAAACTAGCCTTGCGGGCATCAATCACTGGCGAAATCGTGATGGATGAAGTATTCGTGCCTGAAGAGAACAAACTGCCCTTGGCGAAAGGCTTAGCCGGCCCTTTTAGCTGCTTGAACTCAGCACGGCTCGGCATTGCCTGGGGTGCTCTAGGTGCGGCAGAAAACTGCTGGCACACGGCTTTGCAATACACGCTGGATAGAAAACAATTTGGTCGGCCGCTTGCGGCGAATCAGCTGATACAGAAGAAGCTGGCTATCATGCAAACTGATATCTCTCTGGGCCTACAGGGTTGTTTGCAAGCCTGCCGCTTGCGAGATGAAGGTAAGCTAGCACCGCCACTTATCTCTCTGCTAAAGCGTAACTCTTGCCTGAAGGCATTGGATACAGCACGCGAGGCAAGGGACATGTTGGGTGGCAATGGCATCTCCGATGATTTTCCTGTTATGCGTCATTGTCAGAATCTGGAAGTAGTGAATACCTATGAGGGTACTCAGGACATTCACGCACTAATTCTAGGCAGATCACAAACGGGAATACAGGCGTTTGTGTAATTCCTAGCTAGCTGCGATGGGCTGACTTCAAGCTACAAGACGAAGTTGGTCCATCAACTAACGCTAGATGAAGCTCAGCAACACGCCGATAAAGATCACTACACCCACCCAGTTGTTATTCAGAAAAGACTCGAAGCAGGGCCCAGGTAATCGATCCTTGATGAGATATTGCTGATAGGTAAGGAACCCGCTCGCTATGACGAGAGAGAGATAGTAGAACGTCCCAAGCTCGAACTGTCTGCCAGCGAGAATCATCGCTAGAATAAACATGACCTGCAGACTACCGATGATGACCTTGTCGGCATCACCAAATAGTATTGCGGTAGACTTGACCCCTATTTCTATATCGAACTCCCTATCTACCATCGCATACTGCGTATCGTAGGCAACAGTCCACAAACAGTTTGCTATGAATAAGAGATAGGCAGACTGTGGAACATCCCCGGTTGCTGCGGAGAAAGCCATCAGTATTCCCCAAGAGAAGGCGATCCCCAACACTAACTGAGGTAAGTGCGTGAATCGTTTCATGAACGGGTATACCGCGACCAATGCTACGGCGGCAAAGGAGAGAATGATGGTTCTTTCATTTGTCATCAGCACTAAAGAGAAACTAATTAGAGATAGCAATGCGAAACAAAGGAAAGCATCGTTTCTGGTAAGTGATCCTACGGCTAGCGGCCGTCGCTGCGTCCTTGCGACTTTTCCATCGATCTTATGGTCGGCAAAATCATTTACACAGCAGCCAGCCGAGCGCATGAGCGCCGTGCCCACGACAAAGATAAACAGCAGTGAAAATCGAGGGAAGCCCTCTTCGGCGATCCATAGCGCAGAGATCGTTGGCCAGAGCAGCAGATAAATACCGATAGGCTTATTTGCGCGAGTTAACTCCGCGAATGCAGGCAGCTTGGTATAGAGCTCCGGAAATCGAGACCGAAACTGTGAAATTATTCTAGCGCGAATTTTTTTTACAAATTCCATTAGGAGTTAATACTTGGCTACAGTGTAAGGAGCATCTTATCAAGTCTATAGCCACTCTGCGCGACAACGTAGCAGCCGTGCGCTCCGGGCCGTGCCCGAAGGGGCTTACAGATGAGGCTGCTCGCAGCAAAATACTTTCCTGGTAGCCCGACTAAGCATAGACTTTATAAGAGGCTTCTTATTGGAGCCGCTAGCATAAAAGACTTTAGGGTAAGAGTAAAAATTAGTTTAGGCGAGATTGGTAAACGGTCCTATAGCTAACAATAGCAATCGACTGACTAGACATTGGCGTAGTGGACGTTGTCTCCCAACCAACGCCGAATCAATGGGTCTATGATTTCAGGATATTTTCCCATAACCAGCTCTGAGGCTTCTTTTACCTGATCTAAGAGGTCGGCATCGCGGCTGATGTCAGCCACCTTAAAGCTCATTAATCCGGTCTGTTGGGTGCCTAGGACCTGGCCGGGTCCGCGCAGCTCGAGATCCTTCTCAGCGATGTAGAATCCATCGGTGCTTTCGCGCATTATCGATAGGCGTTGCTTGCCTGCCTTAGACAGCGGCGCCTGATACAAGAGGATACAGTGGCTACGGGTCGACCCCCTGCCGACGCGGCCGCGTAGCTGGTGCAGCTGCGCGAGGCCGAGGCGTTCCGGGTTTTCTATGACCATCAGGCTGGCATTGGGCACATCAACACCAACTTCGATAACGGTAGTCGCTACCAGCAATTGCAAATCTCCCTGCTTGAAACGCTGCATGATCTCCACTTTCTCTTGTGGCTTCATGCGCCCATGAATAAGACCAACTTTTATATCGGGTAACTGCGAAGTGAGTTGCTCGGCCGTCACCTCTGCCGCCTGGCATTGCAGCGCCTCACTCTCCTCGATCAACGTGCAGACCCAATAGGCTTGGCTATTCTCGATGCAGGCGCTCTCGATGCGTTGCATAACCTGATCTCGGCGGTCGTTGGAAATGACGGCGGTGTTTACAGGGATCCGTCCAGGTGGCAGCTCATCGATCACTGAGTTGTCGAGATCGGCATAGGCACTCATAGCGAGTGTTCTAGGAATCGGGGTCGCGGTCATAACTAACTGGTGTGGATTTAATGCATGTTGATTTGCCTTCTCACGCAAGGCGAGTCGTTGGTGCACTCCGAAACGGTGTTGTTCATCGATTATGATTAGCCCTAGCTTGGCGTAGATTACCTCGTCTTGAAAAAGCGCGTGAGTTCCTACTAGTAGTTGGCAGTCGCCATTGCCCACTGATGCAAGCTGCGCAATGCGCGCTTTTCCTTTGGTCTTTCCACTTAGCCAGCCAACGTTGATGCCCAATGGCTCGAACCACTGACAAAAATTCGCAAAGTGTTGTTCCGCCAATAATTCTGTAGGCGCCATTATTGCCACTTGATACCCCTGGGCAATAGCATGTAGCGCCGAGAGGGCAGCTACCACAGTCTTGCCGGACCCTACATCACCTTGCAGTAGTCTAAGCATAGGGCAGGCGCGTGCTAGATCATCGGCGATCTCTTTGTAGGCGTGCTGTTGACCGTTAGTCAGTGTGAAGGGGAGTGCTTTGAGAAAGCTCGCAACCAACGCCGGCGAATTACTAAACGTAGGTGCGCTCTGCTGCTGCGCGTCAGATTTAAACCGGCGCATACACAAGCGGTGAGCGAGCAGCTCTTCGAAAGACAGCCGATGTTGCCCCGGGTTTTCGCCTTCACTTAACCAGCTTAGCGGAGCCTCCAGTGGAGGTCGATGAATCAGCTTTATCGCATCGATAAGAGAATGAAAACGAAATTTCTCGATCAACTCATCCGGTAATAGTTCTTGAAGGGCGGAACCAACTACCGACTCATCATCGGTATTAGCGGGCAAGAAAGCGAGCGCCTGATTTGCGATGCTGCGTAGTCGAGTCTGTCCAAGCCCTTCGGTTGTCGGATAGATGGAGGTTAGGCAGTCTTCGACGACTATGTCTTCGTTCTCTCGCACGACTCGATACTCGGGATGGAATAGTTCAAGCCCAGATCTGCCGCGCCGTACCTCACCGTAGCAGCGGACCTGGCTGCCAACCGCGAGAGAACTCTTCTGTGCGTTACTAAAATGAAAGAAGCGAAGTGTGATGAAGCCGCTATTGTCTTTAACTGTAGAACGCAGGCTTCGGCGGCGCCCGAACTGTATGTCGGTACTCACGACCTCGCCCTGTATCTGAACGGTTTCGCCCGCGGTGATCGATCCAATGGGTACGATTCGAGACCTGTCTTCATAGCGAAAAGGCAGATGGAAAAGCAGGTCTTGCAGGTTATGGATGCCAAGTGAGTTTAGTTTTTTCTCAAGCGCGGCGCCTACGCCCTTCAAGCGCGTGACGGGGATCGTGTCGAGTTGTTGGCTGGCAGCATTCACAATGTGTAGTGTCCGATTTAGCGGTGAGCCTTCTACTCTCGATTGAGAGAGCGACAGCGCACAGAGAGGATTAAGCTAATCCTCTGCGACAGAGACCAACAAAGTATATGTGTTTTTATACAGTAGTGCTACGAAAGCGCTAAGACAAGGCAGTCTCAGCACTCAGTGAAGCGTTGTAATGAGATCTACAGTGCTAGAACGGCGTCGATCTCAACTCTAGCCCCTTTGGGTAGGGCGCTGACTTGTATCGTAGCGCGTGCTGGATAAGGCTCTGAGAAATACCCAGCCATGATCTCATTTACCACAGCGAAGTCGCCAAGGTCGGTAAGATAGATGGTCAGTTTCGCTGCATTACTTAAACTGCCGCCTGCAGCATCAGCGACCGCGATCAGGTTCTTAAAAACCTGATGGGTCTGTGCGGAGACATCATCGGAGACGATCTCCATGCTCTTAGGATCTAGGGGAATCTGTCCCGACAGAAAAACTAAGGGTCCAGCTTTAATCGCCTGGGAGTAGGGGCCGATTGCTGCGGGGGCCGAATCGGAATGAACTTGTTCTAGTGTAGTCATGGTAATTTTCCGGTTTATATTTAGTTGCTGCCGACGACATTCTTGATCGTCTTGCGTACCTTGCGGCTCTTCACTCGAGTTACTTTTGCGACAGCTTTGATGTGTCGTACGCGCTTCATGACGCGCGCTAAGTGAACTCGGTTATGAACATTGAGTGAGAGGTTTACGATGCTAAAGCGAGCATCTCTTTCGACTGTGGAAATTTTTTCGATGTTGGCTTCAGTTCCGGTAATTGTAGTCGCCAGTGTTGCGATAATACCGCGCTCGTTTTCTAACTCGACGCGAAGCTCAACAGAGAACTCGCCTTGAACATCGGGATCCCAGCGTACCGATACGCATTTTTCTGGGTTGTCTCGAACGTCGGCGATGTTATTACAGTCATCTGTATGGATTACCATGCCGCGACCGGAGCTGATATGGCCAACGATTGGATCGCCAGGAATGGGATGGCAGCACTTTGCATAATTCATCACCATTCCTTCGGAGCCGCGTATATCGAGTGAACCTTGTTTGTCCGATTCTCTCTGTGCGTCGTCAGCAGAAATATTACTCTTTGTGGCCAGCCGTTGTGCAACCATGTAGGACATACGATTGCCCAAACCAATTTCTTCTAACAAATGATCCATGGATTTGAGTTTAGTTTGCTGCAAGATGGCATCGATATTTTCCTGTGCGATGCTGTCCAATTGATCACCGAAGCCTGCCAATGCTTTATTCAGCAGACGCCTCCCGAGTGCGACCGACTCGGAGTGTTTCTGATTCTTCAGGTAGTGACGAATATTGCTGCGTGCCTTACCGGTAATAACGAAACTCAACCATGCTGGATTGGGCTGTGTGCCTGGTGCGGTAATAATCTCAACGGTTTGACCGCTCTCCAGTGGCTCACTCAATGGAGCGAGGCGGCGACTAATTCGACAGGCGACGCAGGAGTTGCCGACATCGGTATGGATAGCATAGGCGAAATCCACCGCTGTAGATCCAGCTGGTAATTCGAAAATTGTTCCTTTTGGTGTGAACAGATAAATCTCATCGGGGAAGAGATCGATCTTTACGTTCTCAATAAACTCTAATGAGTTTCCGGCGTTTTTCTGCATGTCCAGCAAGCCATTTACCCACTCCCTAGCGCGAACGTGTGGATTGCTAGGCAGATCCTCGCTCGACTTATAGAGCCAATGTGCGGCAATGCCGTTGTTCGCCATCCCTTCCATCTCTTCGGTGCGTATTTGAATCTCGATGGGCACGCCGTGCATACCGAATAGAGTAGTGTGAAGAGATTGATAGCCATTTGCTTTAGGGATCGCTATATAGTCTTTGAACCGACCAGGAACAGGCTTGTACAAACTGTGCACAGCACCTAGAACGCGGTAACAGGTATCCACTCGATCGACGACGATGCGAAACGCGTATACATCCATGATTTCCGAGAAGGATTTGCGCTTGCTGCGCATCTTCTCGTAGATGCTATAGAGATGTTTCTCGCGTCCGGCGCAGCGACCGGGCAGGCCTTCGCGCTCGAGGCAGGCGGCAATCGAAGTCTCGATCTTGGAAAGAATCTCTTTTCTGTTGCCGCGGACACTTTTCACGGCAGCCGAAATTCGGCGCGCACGCATTGGATAGAGCGCGGCGAAGCCCAGCTCCTCGAATTCGATTCGAACGACATTCATCCCCAGCCGATTGGCGATGGGGGCATAAATATCTAGGGTTTCTCGTGCGATGCGTCTGCGTTTGTCTGGAGCAAGTACATCCAGCGTGCGCATATTGTGAAGGCGATCCGCGATCTTAACCAAGATCACACGCAGATCCTTCGCCATGGCCATCGCCATCTTCTGAAAGTTCTCTGCTTGAGCTTCGGCGCGGCTGCTAAATTTGATCTTGTTGAGTTTGCTTACACCGTCTACCAGATCAGCAACGGAGTTGCCAAACTGCGACTTGATTGCGGTCTTGGTGATGCCGGTGTCTTCGATTACGTCGTGCAGCATAGCGGCCATCAAGCTCTGATGGTCCATGTGCATTTCGCTGAGAATGCCGGCTACGGCGAGGGGATGAGTGACATAGGGGTCGCCACTACGACGAAACTGACCTTCGTGGGCTTGTTCCGCATAATAATAGGCGCGACGTACGCTGTTGACCTGGTCCTTACCGAGATAACTAGTGAGATCCGAGGCTAAAGAGTCGATCGTGTCTAGTGCTGGGACCTGCAAGACTCGACTCCTTAGTTAGTAGAACAGTGCTTAGGCTTCCGCGGCAGGGGGTTCTTGGTCTTCTGTTTTATCCGGTTCTTCGGTGGCTTCTTCAGGTGCAACTGCTTTGACAGTCTCTTCAGTCTCTGCGGCGGCCTCTGCGACTTTCTCTACTGCTTCAGCCGCTTCGTCAGCCAATTCTTCCAGCTCTACGCTAGGTGGCCTGGCTATCAGGATGCTGGCATCGATTAGGCCTTCGGCAATTTCTCTGAGTGCTAGTACGGTAGGTTTGTCATTATCTAGAGAAACCAACGGGTCTTTGCCGCCAGTTTGAATCTGACGCGAGCGTTTGCTGGATACCATGACCAGTTCAAAGCGGTTATCAACGTTTTCCAAACAATCTTCTACAGTGATTCTAGCCATACCAAACCCTTAATGATCTACATGTTTACTGGTGGCTGAGGGCCAAATACAAGCTGTATCGGGCCAGGCCACCGCAGCTCCGAGGAGCATATTTAACGAGGACCGGGGATTTTACTGAATTCTGGCGCAGAATGCATACAATTCTTGAAAACAGCCGATTGCGGGACGGTTAGTTACCCAAAACTACTAGCCTCGAGCAAGGCTAGCGAAGAGAGCTGTCTGCTTCGTTTCCTGATATTTCATAGTCAGCCTACATGATCTGATGATAGCGCATAGGTCTTCTAGCGCCGTGTCGAAGTCGTCGTTAATGACAACAAAGTTGGCTTCTGCGACGTGGGAAATCTCCGCAACCGCCTCACTCATGCGCTTCTCGATGGTCTCGGTATCGTCCTGAGCTCGATTGAGAAGGCGAGTTTTTAGCGTTTCCAGCGAAGGCGGCAGGATAAAAATGGAGCAGGCTTTTGGGTCGAGGTTTCGAACTTGAACCGCGCCTTGCCAGTCGATCTCAAGAATTACGTCGAGGCCGGCTTCTAGTTGCTCATTTACCCATAACTGCGAGGTGCCATAATAATTACCGTAAACTTGAGCGCTCTCAAAAAAGCTGCCCTTTCGCAGCATCTCCATGAATGGGGCTTCCTCGACAAAATGGTAGTTCACGCCATCTTCTTCCCCAGGGCGTTTGGGCCGGGTGGTGTGAGACACGGAAACACGCAGTTGTTGCTCGCGCTCGATCAATGCCTTAACTAGGCTGGTTTTGCCCGCACCAGAAGGTGCCGTCACTATGAATAGTGTGCCTCTAGACATGCAGCTTGATCTCCGAAACTAGGTTTAGTTCTGCCATTGTTATTCGACATTCTGAATTTGTTCGCGCATCTGTTCGATCAATACCTTCAATTCCACCGCGTTGAGTGTAGTTTCGACAACGATGGCTTTTGAGGAAAGTGTATTGGCCTCGCGATTCAGCTCCTGCATGAGGAAATCGAGGCGCCGCCCCTTCTGGCCCTTCGTACCCAACACGCGTTCTACTTCGTTCAGATGAGAGTCCAGTCTATCCAGTTCTTCCTCAACATCCGCCTTCTGAGTGAGCAGAGATACTTCCTGTTCCAAGCGCGTGGGTTCGAGCTCCGCCTGCAGATCTGCCAAGCGATCGAGAATGTTCTGTTTTTGTTTCGCTAGAATTTCCGGCATCTTATTGCGAATGCTAATTACGATCTCACGAACGGAGTCGATACGCTGCTTTATAAAGCCTTGCAGCTCTGCACCTTCGCGCTCTCGCGTCGCAACTAAGTCATCTAGTGCAGCGCTGAATAAGCTAAGCGCCTGTTTCTCGATAGATGTCTTATCGAAATCCTGTTCTTCAATGACGCCGGGCCAGCGCAGTACTTCCATATTGTTCAGACTTATCGATGTGCCTGTAATCTTTTCTATCTCGTTGT
>CAJXQP010000023.1 GCA_913058275.1 uncultured Gammaproteobacteria bacterium
TCTACACCTCTCTATTCGTCGGCAGCGTCAGATGTGTATAAGAGACAGGTGCATAGGTGTTTGATACAAGGGACGCAAAAAGGAGCCCAGTGGCGAGTGTGCAGTTCCGCAATGTGCTTATTTCATGGAAATCCCATGAATTTGCGGATTCGAACATTGTGGTAATCGCCATTAGCTTTGCTTGCTTAGTGTCTTCTTAAGATATTGTCCAGTGTACGACTTCTTCACTTTCGCTACGTCTTCGGGTGTGCCTTTGGCGATGATATAGCCGCCTCCACTGCCACCTTCGGGACCTAAGTCGACGACCCAATCTGCCGTCTTTACTACGTCTAGATTGTGTTCAATGACGACGATGGTATTGCCTGCGTCACGAAGATGATGAAGCACTTTGAGAAGTTGTCGGATGTCTTGGAAATGCAGTCCCGTCGTAGGTTCATCAAGAATGTACAGAGTCTTGCCAGTGTCTCGCTTGGAGAGTTCTCGCGACAGCTTGACGCGCTGTGCCTCACCGCCGGAGAGTGTGGTTGCTGCCTGACCGAGACAGATGTAGGACAGGCCTACTTCCATGAGCGTCTGAAGCTTGCGTGCTATTGCTGGTACGGCATCGAAAAACACGCGTGCGTCTTCGATGGTCATATTTAATACTTCGTTGATGTTCTTACCCTTGTACTTCACTTCTAGGGTTTCGCGGTTGTAACGCTTGCTACGACAAACCTCGCAGGCCACATAGACATCTGGCAGGAAATGCATTTCGACCTTTACTAGGCCATCTCCCTGACAAGCCTCGCAGCGACCGCCTTTTACGTTGAAGCTAAAGCGACCCGGCTTATAGCCACGTGTTCGTGCCTCTTGGGTGCCGGCGAAGAGTTCTCGCACTGGAGTGAAGATGCCAGTATAGGTTGCTGGGTTTGAGCGCGGTGTTCTGCCGATCGGGCTTTGATCTATGTCTACCACCTTGTCTAACTGATCCAACCCTATTATCTCTTCATAGGGTGATGGATTGAGAGTAGTAGCCTTGTTTAATTTCGTAGCGGTAATTGGGTAAAGTGTGTTGTTGACCAGTGTAGATTTTCCCGACCCAGATACGCCGGTGACACAGGTGAATAGGCCTAGGGGGATTGTTAGGTCTACTTTTTGCAAATTATTGCCGGTCGCACCTTTCAGGGTGAGCAATTTCTTGTCGTCGTAGGGAACGCGATTCTTCGGTATATCAATTTTTTCTACACCGGAGAGAAATTTTCCGGTTAGGGACTTCTTTGAGTTCATGATGTCGGCAAGCGTGCCCTCGGCGACAATTTCACCGCCGTGCACGCCCGCGCCAGGACCGATGTCGATGATGTGGTCCGCGCTAGTGATCGCTTCCTCGTCGTGTTCTACCACGATCACCGTATTGCCTAGATCGCGAAGGTGGAAGAGGGTGTCAAGAAGGCGGCTATTGTCGCGCTGATGCAGTCCAATGGAGGGTTCGTCTAGAATATACATCACTCCGACCAGGCCGGCGCCAATCTGGCTGGCCAGGCGAATACGTTGCGCCTCTCCACCAGAGAGCGTGTCTGCGCTGCGATTGAGTGTTAGATAGTTCAGTCCCACATCGATCAAGAACTTCAGGCGATCCTGCAGCTCCTTTAGAATCTTTTCCGCGATCTGGGCACGGGTGCCAGAGAGTTTGAGTTTCTTGAAATAATCGGCCGACTGCGCAACGGTCATCCCGGTGATGCTGGGCAAATTTAATCCCTCGATTAGCACGTGCCGTGCGTCTTTCCTCAGACGCGTGCCGCTGCAGTCCGGGCATGATTGTGAACTAAGGTATTTGGCTAGTTCCTCGCGCACATGATTCGACTCCGTCTCACGGTAGCGACGATCCATGTTGGGCAAGATGCCTTCGAAGGGGTAGCTGCGCGTGACCGTATCGCCACGATCATTCACATAGTGAAAATCGATGACATCTTTGCCGCTTCCTCTGAGGATAAAATTCTGGTGCTTATTCGAAAGTTTCTTAAAAGGTGTCTCAACGGTGAAGCCGTAGTGAGCGGCCAGGGAGGTGAGCATCTGAAAATAGTAAATGTTGCGACGATCCCATCCACGAATCGCGCCTTCGGCGAGAGCCAATGTCTCGTCGGTGATGATGCGACTCTCGTCGAAAAACTGTTTTACGCCCAGGCCATCGCAGGTGGAGCAGGCGCCGGCTGGGTTGTTGAAGGAGAATAACCGCGGTTCTAGCTCGGAGATGCTGTGTCCGCATTGCGGGCAGGCAAACAGGGAAGAGAACACGAGATCATCTTGCGGTTTTTCGCCATCTTCACTGGTAATACTGACAAACGCTAAGCCGTCGGCTAATTGAATGGCAGTCTCGAAACTCTCTGCGAGGCGCTGCTCCAGGCCGGGCTTGATCTTCAGGCGATCGACCACCACGTCGATGGAGTGCTTCTTGTTCTTCTCCAGCTCCGGTGGGAATTCTATTTCACACACCAGCCCATCAACCCTGGCGCGTATGAAGCCGCTGCTGTTCAACTCGCTGAAGACGTGAAGGTGTTCTCCCTTGCGCTCGCGAATGATAGGCGCGAGCACCATAATGCGGCTGCCCTCGGGGAGGGCCATGACCTTGTCCACCATCTGGCTGACGGTCTGGGCCTGTAGCTTTATATTGTGCTCTGGGCAGTGCGGCTCTCCCACGCGGGCGAAGAGTAGTCGCAGGTAATCGTAAATCTCGGTAATCGTGCCCACTGTAGAGCGTGGATTGTGGGACGTGGACTTTTGCTCGATGGAAATCGCTGGTGACAGACCCTCGATATGATCGATATCCGGTTTCTCCATCATCGATAGGAACTGGCGCGCATAGGTCGAAAGCGACTCGACATAGCGGCGCTGTCCCTCTGCATACAGGGTGTCGAATGCCAGAGATGACTTGCCAGAGCCAGACAGCCCGGTGATAACGACGAGCTTATCGCGGGGGATAGTGAGGTTAATATTCTTTAGATTATGGGTGCGTGCACCCCGTACGACAATCGAATCCATGACTCACTCACTGCGGTAGGCGGAACCGACCATTATCGACAATTACGCAGGCAGGAGTAAAGGACAGCTTGCGGATTAAAGCAATGAAGTTTATTTCGGCGAAAATTTCTAATGAGTGCGGGCTTGATATACACTTAGTACGAAGTTCTGGATCATTTTCAGGCTCCAAATTAACAGCGATGCAGCACCTAGTTCTGTAAGTCCTAATTCAGGCTCTAAACTGGGTACTATAGTGATACAACGGGTTTAGTCGGGGAGACAGATAGTGGCAAGTCGAGGTGTAAATAAAGTTATTCTGGTTGGAAACGCAGGTAATGATCCAGAGTTTAGGGTCATGCCAAACGGCAATGGGGTGGCAAATGTCTCTCTAGCCACCAGTGAAACTTGGAAGGATAAGACGACGGGCGATCAGCAGGAAAAAACTGAATGGCACCGGGTGATTTTCTTTAACCGTCTCGCCGAGATCGTAGAGCAATACATAAAGAAGGGCAGCAAACTGTATATAGAGGGTCGCCTACAGACGCGATCTTGGGAACAGGACGGTGTTAAGCGCTATACCACTGAAATCGTTGCCTCAGAAATGCAGATGCTAGACTCTCGTGGCGGCGGAAACGCTGGCGACAACTCATTTGGTCAATCTCAGAGCCAAGGTCAACCTCAGGGCCAGGGCGGCGGAGCTCCAGCGGCTAGATCTGCATCTGCAGCGCCACAAGCGGCTCCTGCCAACTTCGACAACTTCGATGACGATATACCCTTCTAGGGATTTTCAGATTCCTGTCTAACTTCTTATGGGCTGTCTGCCGCAACGGTGGGACGGCCTAAATAGTTAAAATTCAACTCTCTCGGTTTGGCTCTAGCCCCAGCTTCTGCTTGACTTGAGCCACGTTTGGTCAGACTCTATGCACCTAGATCTTTAATGACGATCATGCAACGTATTTTAGTAATGGAAGTCAGTCAGTAGTGAAGTTGTTCTTAGTAGGAGCGAATAGCCCAGCAGGCAAAGGCCTGATCGAAATTTTGCGGAAAAACAAGATTCGCTTCCTCGCGCCTGCCGATAAGAACTTCGATCCCGTCAACGCGGGCTCTATCTCCAAGATGATTACCGACTTTGCCCCTACTCAGTTGATCAACATGGCTGACTTTATCTCCAGAAACCACAGCGCGCTAAAGCGGGCAGAGTCCTCCGAGCGGCGTTGTGAACGAATCAATTCCTTGCTGCCTGCAATGCTGGCCCAGACCTGCAATCAGCTAGATATTCCTATGCTGCACCTATCCAATTGCTATGTGTTCGATGGTGAGAAAAAACTGGGTTACAACGAGAATGACGAAACAAATCCGAAGGGCGTCTATGGCTATTACACGCTAGCCGGCGAGCAGGCGGTAAGAGATCATCCCAAGCACATAATCATGCGCTCCGGTTGGCTCTTCGGTAGACACAAAATAGGTCTAATCAAATCTTGGATTCATTCGATCAAGAAGCACAATGGTGAGTTGACTGTTTGGCGCCGCAGATTTAGTCCCACATCAACGGCTGATATGGCCTCAGCAATATTGGCAGTCGCTCAGCAGGTTGGCTGTGACGCGAATGTTTGGGGCACCTATCACTGCAGCGGATTGGAGATAAAGAAGGAAATCGAATTCGCACGGCAGGTCCTCAAGTACGCCGCAAATCACGACGAAGAAATCTATCAGTTGCTGGACAACACTAAAATTCGCGAGAACCTACCGAGGCTGCCGGAGCTACCCAACTCCACGCTCTCCAATAAAAAGCTATTCGATACCTTTGGCATTAAGCAAAAGTCTTGGCACGGAGATTTGCAGGAGACCATTAAAACGCTCTATGTAGGTCGCCTTCGAACTGAGCCAAGCGAATCGCAGAGTGATATCACCTCATGACAGTTCATCCTTTGAGCCTAAGTTAAGACATGTCACTGACCCCAATTGACACAGCCCTTGAACAACTGGTGCCATTGCTGCCATTGATAACTGAGATGGAAAGAGTGCTCCTAGAGCAGGCGACAGGAAGAGTCTTGGCGGATGATTGTGTATCGCCAATTGATGTTCCTCCACACCGCAATAGCGCGATGGACGGCTATGCTCTGAAAAGCACCGATCTAGGATCCGAGAATATTCAGCTGAAGATCACCCAGAGAATTGCAGCGGGCGAAGTAGGCCAACAGCTAAACTCGGGAGAGGCCGCGCGTATTTTTACGGGCGCCCCGGTACCTGAAGGAGCAGATGCGGTGGTGATGCAAGAAAACTGCAAAGTAAGTGGCGATGTCCTTTGCGTGCTACAGCAGCATGTAAAGCCTGGCGAGAACTTGCGCGAGGCAGGAGATGACATACAAGCCGGCGCGTTGATATTGGCAAAGGGTCATCGGCTGAAACCGCAAGATATCGGCTTGCTTGCCTCCATCGGTTTGGAGTCGGTAAGTGTTACGAGAAAACTACGAGTTAGCCTGTTAACAACCGGCGATGAATTAGTGCAACCTGGCACTAAGCTGGAAGCTGGTCAGATTTATAATTCGAACTACTTCACTCTGCACGCGCTTTTGAAAAGCTTGCAGGTAGAGGTGCTCGATTGCGGCATATTGGCGGATGATTTCGAGGGGACCCGGCGAGCGCTCGTCGCAGCAGCTGAGCGCAGCGACTGTGTAATAACCACCGGTGGAGTGTCTGTTGGTGAGGAAGATCATGTAAAGGCAGTGGTTGAGCTCGAAGGGGAGCTACAGTTGTGGAAGTTAGCCATAAAGCCGGGCAAACCTCTGGCCTGCGGCAAGATTGCGACGACTCAATTCTTCGGTCTGCCTGGTAATCCCGTCTCCGCTTTCGTCACCTTCGCATTAGTTGTTCGGCCCTGTCTGCTGCGAATGTTGGGCGGCAAGCAAACCGCACCGCAGTCATTTCAAGTAGCAGCTGGCTTTACAGCTTCTGCATCAGGAGAGCGACAGGAATATCTGCGTTGTCAGCTAGCACAAGATGCAGAGGGGGTGGCTTCCCTACAGCCTCTACGAAATCAAAGCTCGGGTGTGGCTGCGTCGTTAAGCCGGGCAGACGGATTCGGGGTCGTCCCACCCTATACAGCGGTGACGATCGGCGATAATCTTGAATTCATTCCCTTTTCAGAACTATTGAACTAATTCTGTGACCTGAACCCTATGTCGATACAGCCTCTTAGGCTTTTATTTTTCCTCTTGTGTGTACTGTTGTTAGGCAGTTGCCAAACACCTCCTCTCGAACCGACCCCTGGGGAATCTCGACCCGCGAACGAAGCACTCGATATTCGTGTGCTATCAGAAGCCGAAGTGTATTCCGGGTCGGATATTGCGGGTAACCGGGACATGATTCCGGATATTTTGTATGCAGCATTGCAGGCGCTCAGTGAAGATAGATTGCTAACTCCGGTAGATGATAATGCACACGGGCGATTCAAGCGCGTGCTCGCTATGGATCCTAAGAATGAACTCGCGTTGGAGGGGCTACAAGACATCGTAGTGCGGTATCTGCAGTTGGCGGGGGAATCGATGAATAGAGGCATTTTCGATGAGGCGGAGACACTATTGGGTAGAGCGCGCTTCGTCGACTCAAGCCATCCGGGGATAGCTAGTGCGGCAGAGGCCCTTCGGCTAGAGATGAATTCCGACGATCTCTTCTTCAAACTGGACTATCCAAGCTATTCGGCTCGTTCTGAGCTGGCTCAGAATGAACTGGCTGATATCGCCAGACAGACGAGAGAGCACGAAGCCTTTTTTCTGATTACTGCGCCCAATGATGACCTAGCAAGATGGATGGTATCGGTGATGCGCGAGGCGGTATCGGGCTATCGACTGCGTGGTAATATCGAGCTCTCGAGCCGCCTTGGCATTCGTCTAAGGATGCCAAGCGAGGAATAGTCTAGCCTCAAGCAGTTGTTTCCTGCTATTTCACTATTCGAGTGGAAATACACTAAGCTATCTCGAGGTGCTAAACTGTGCCTATGTTCTGGACCTCTATGAAAACTAGGCTAGCTTCAGCGTTCTCCTTCTCAGGCGACGGAAGCGTATTTAAGCGAGTATTGCTTACTGGCTTCGGTTTCCTAATCATTTTTATTATTTTTCTCGGCTTCTATTGGAGTAGCGAGCCTGCGCCGTTTTCTGTCCAACAGAAGACGAGTCAGAGACTCGCGTTGATAGGCAATGACTATGTGGTGGGTAGTACCACAACAGTCGCATTAATAACGGTTGCAGAATCGCTGTTGAATAAACCTGGCGGCTATCTTAGCAACGATATTTCTCCGCCCGGCATCTATCTCGACAATATCCCAAGCTGGGAATTCGGCGCCTTAGTACAGGTGCGGGATCTCTCGCGCACATTTCGTGAGAGCTTTAGTCGCTCACAGTCTCAATCAACAGAAGATCCTGATCTAATCATCAGTGAACCAAAATTTCATTTCAGCAATGACAGCTGGTTGTTTCCAGCAACCGAAAGCGAATATGCGAAGGCGATAGATCGCCTCGATTCGTATTTGGCACGTATTTCTGACCCAGCGAACACTGACGCGCAGTTTTATGCCCGAGCCGACAACCTTGCAGATTGGTTGTTGGCCGTCGAGTCTAGACTCGGTAGTTTGTCGCAGCGATTAAGCGCAAGCGTTAGGCAGCAACGAGTAAATACGGACACGTCTGGAGAGATGGCTGCTACGCAATCTACGCCGGTACGCTCCGAGGTATCGGTAAAGACTCCTTGGCTGCAAATTGATGATATTTTCTATGAGGCGCGCGGAGCGACTTGGGCTTTGATGCATTTTCTCCAAGCTGTTGAAGTAGATTTCAAGGATGTATTGCAGGACAAGAACGCCGAGGCGAGTCTTAGTCAGATTATTCGAGAATTGGAAGCCAGTCAGCGATCGATTTTCTTTCCTATAATTCTAAACGGCTCGGGGTTCGGCATATTCGCAAACCATTCCCTTGCTATGGCGAATTACATATCGCGAGCCAATGCCGCGATCATCGATTTGAGACGTCTGCTTTCGCAAGGATAGGGAGCCTCTGCGTCATGATTCTTTCGCTACTAAAAACCTATAGCCGGCTTCTTATTTTTGCTGGTGGTCTACTGCTAGGTATTCAGGTTCCCAATTTTGTCGATCAGTACGAGCGGCGAATCGATGCGCATTACCTCGAAGTCAGCGCCAATATTAGTGGCTTCCAATCCACTGCTGATCTACTTTTCTCTGGCGACATGGAAGCGCTAATTGCTTATTACGCGGACAGCAACGACTTGGTGTTCGAAAGCGATGCGCAGAGCATACGAAGTATCGTTGCTAGGTACGATCGCATTTCTAATGAGCGAGAGGCCCTGTCCGGTAACATATTTGCAGCCTCGATGCACGTAATCCTCAATGCCGATGATGAATTTATGGACGAGACATTCGAACAATATGGATATACGATTCCCCTAAACCTACTCGCCATTGAGTGGGGCTTGGCTATTGCGTTGCTCCTAACAATCGCCATAGACCTTGGGCTATTCGGCTGTGTAAAGTGTGCAGGACTGATCAATCGCAAGAAGAAAAACCAGTTGAAGAGTCTCTAGTCATTGAGTTGAGTGTTTTGAGCTAGATAAGAATTACCCTTAATAAGTTGAGTGACTACTTGAGCAAAACAATTTCAATTTCGCGGTATATGCCCATTCTCCGATGGGGGCGAGATTACGACAAAGCAAAGCTGATTGACGACTCTATGGCTGCGGTTATCGTAGCGATAATGCTAGTGCCGCAAGCATTGGCCCTTGCTCTTGTCGCCGGCTTACCACCTCAGGTGGGGCTCTACGCTAGCATCTTTGGGCTCTCTATCTATGCGCTTTTTGGCACGAGCAATACGCTTTCGGTTGGCCCAGTCGCCGTGCTTTCGTTGATGACAGCTGCCGCTCTGGGAAAACTTGGGATCAGTGATCCTTCACAGCTTGTCGCCGCCGCTCTGACTCTGGCATTCCTCTCTGGCGTCTTCCTGTTGCTATTGGGGCTGATGCGTCTTGGTTTCATGGCGAATTTCTTATCCCATCCAGTGATCAGCGCGTTTATCACTGCCAGCGCGATTATAATCGGACTCAGCCAGGTGCAGCATCTGCTAGGCACGACATCGAGCGGCCAGAATATTATTGAGCTGCTTGCATCCTTGCGTGGTTCGATGGGCGAGATCAATTGGATTACCTTGGGTCTTGGCTTGGCTTCCATAGCGATTATCGTTTGGTGTAGAACAGGACTTGCCTCGTTGCTCACCAAGATGGGTCTGGGTGGCAGGCTTGTAAACAGTATCTCTCGAAGCGGCCCTGTTATCGTTGCCTTACTAACTGGTTTACTCTGCTATGGATTCAGGCTCGATCAGCAGGGCGTGCAGTTACTTGGCGTTGTGCCGGCAGGGCTGCCAGGGCTTACAGTTCCTGATTTCTCACTGGACCTCATTCGCGACTTGTTCTGGTCCGCCGTTTTACTTTCCATTATTGGCTTCGTTGAATCAGTTTCTGTAGCCCAAACGTTGGCGGCTAAACGCAGGGAACAGATCGAGCTCGATCAAGAATTAATTGGCTTGGGTGCCGCTAATATTGCTGTGTCATTCACTGGCGGTTTCCCGGTGTGCGGTGGCTTCTCCCGTTCGGTGGTCAATTTTGATGCAGGTGCGGCAACGCCAGCTGCGGGTTTAATGACGGCAGTGCTCATCGCCAGTGTCGCCTTGCTATTCACGCCCGTGCTGTATTGGCTACCAAAGGTAGCTCTGGCCTCAATTATATTGGTAGCGGTCTATCCGCTCTTGGACTTTTCTGCACTAGGCAAGTCCTGGAAGTATTCGAAAGCTGATTTCATCGCTGTTTCTATTACCTTATTCCTAACTTTGTTAGTAGGTGTCGAAATCGGTATTGCCTCTGGGGTTCTAGCCTCGATCTTGATGCACCTGTACAAGACTTCGCAGCCGCACGTGGCTGTAATAGGCAGGGTTGCTGGAACTGAGCATTTCAGGAACGTAGAGAGGCATGATGTTGAAACCTTCGATAATATCTTGTCGATTCGTATTGATGAGAGTCTCTACTTTGCGAATACGCGTTTCCTTGAAGAGCTTATTTTTAGTCTGATGGCAAAAAAGCCTCAACTAGAGCATGTAATTTTAATGTGCACCGCCGTCAATGCGATTGATATGAGCGCACTCCAGACCTTGGAAAAAATTAATCAGACTCTGAGTGAGATCGGCATAAAGTTACACTTGTCTGAGGTTAAGGGGCCGATCATGGACAAGCTTGTAAAGACGACGTTGCTTGCAAACCTTTCTGGTTCGAACTACCTGAGTCATAACCTAGCTGTCGAGGACCTGAAGGATCATGAGTTACCACTGTCCGGACTATGATGATTTTTAGCAGAACTGTAGATCAGCGTACGAGGTTTTTTCTATGACGATCTGGGTCGACGCAGATGCCTGCCCAAAGCCAATAAAGGCGATTTTGTTTCGTGCAGCGGAACGCACTGGATTATCTCTGTGTTTGATTGCGAATCAGGCCATGCAGACGCCTCCTTTTAAGAACATCACTGCGATTCAGGTCGGTCAGGGATTCGATGTGGCAGACGATGAGATCGTGCGTAGGGTGCAGCAGGACGACTTGGTAATCACTAGTGATATTCCCTTAGCGGATGAATTGATAACCAAGGGTGCGCAAGTCTTGAGCCCGCGTGGAGAGATGTTTTCAGCAAGCAGCATCAAGGCGAAGCTCAATATGCGAGACTTCATGGACACGATGCGCAGCAGTGGTATTCATACTGGCGGCCCCGCTCAAATGAGCGAGACCGATAAGAGAGGGTTCGCCAACGCGCTAGATCGCTATCTAACGCGCTATGGCAAAGAGTAAGCAGAGGCTATAGTTTTACAACCATCTTGCCGAAATTCTCGCCGCTAAATAGACCGAGGAATGCGTCAACCGCATTGTCGATGCCCTCGAATACAGTTTCTCGACTCTTCACTTTACCGTCTTGTATCCACGGGATCATCTCACTCAAGAACTGATCGCGCATATCGCCGTGATCAGACACGATGAAACCATTGATACGAATCTTCTTGCCTACAATCAGCATCAGGTTATTCGGCCCCGGTGCGGGCACGGCATTGTTGTAGCTCGCTATCATGCCGCACGCGGCGATACGACCGAAAGGGTTCATAACTTCGAGCGCAGCCTGTAGATGGTCGCCGCCAACATTCTCAAAATAGACGTCTATGCCCTCGGGTGCGGCAGTTGCTAGAGCCTGACTTATATCACCGCAAGTCTTGTAATTAATTACGGCGTCTACGCCGCATTCGTCTAACAGCCACTGCCCTTTCGCATCGCTGCCTACGCTACCAATTACGCGGCAGCCTTTGAGCTTCGCGATCTGACAAACGTTAGCGCCTACGGCACCAGACGCTGCGGAGACGAAGACTGTCTCGCCCTCGATCGGCTCTCCATATTTAAACAAGCCGACATAGGAGGTTAAGCCGGGCATTCCTAGTGTGCCTAGATAGAGTGAGAGTTGTTCAGGATCAAAAGGAATCACCTTACTAACGGTGTTCGCCTTTGCGATGAATTTATCCTGCCATGCAGCTCCATTGAGAACGATATCGCCAGTTTGTAGTGAGGGGTCGGCAGATTCAATGACTTCGCCCACAGCGCCGCCATACATAACTGAATCGAGAGCGTAGGCATCGGCATAGACCGCGTTCTCACGCATGCGGCCGCGCATATAAGGGTCAACCGACATGTAGAGGTTCTTGACTAGCACCTCACCCTCGGCAGGCGAAGGTAATTGGACTTCAACGAGATTGAAATTCGCTTTGGTAGGCATGCCACTAGGGCGACTGATGAGGTGTACTTGCTTCGCTGTGTGATTGCTCATGATTTACTCTTAGATAGCTTGGTAGTCGTTTCGGGAATTTGTATTCTTGCTTGTATTTTTTCGATCTAGGCCGGGCTGGCGGCCGCAGCCTTTATCGCGCGGTTTTGCATGAAGACAATGCCGAACAAGATCGCCGCACCTACGAAGTGATAGATGATTGGAAACGGGGTCCACATTAGGAGCGTGGCACTGACTAAAAGTAAAGCAGCGATACCTGCGTTAATCTTTGCCTCAAGATGCCATTGTAGGATTCCTGCAAGGGCATACAATCCCATGCACGACCATATGAAGACTTCTATACGCTCTGGCCAGGTTCCCGAGATTAGCGGCGAATAGGCGAATAGCACTGGCACTAGATACAAGCCTTTTGCGACTTTCCAGCTAGTAAGTCCCGTGGCCATAGGTGGCGTTCCCGCTATTCCGGCTGCGGCAAACGAGGCGAGGCACACAGGTGGCGTGACATTACTGTCCTGCGATAGCCAGAAGATAACTAGGTGCGCACTCAGTAACATGCCGGTGAGCATTTCGGGTTCTAGCATCTCCTGACGGATAAGCTGTTTCATCTCTAGCGGCATTTCTTGCAGCGCGGTTAGTGGATCACCGCCGAACAGGCTGAGGGTTGCCACTACGTTGGAGGGTAGGTCGCCCGCCTGCAATGCGATGAGCAATTGTGACTGTGAGATCAGGTCGAATATCAATGGTGCCGAGAGTGTCGCCAATACGATATACGAGGCCGTTACCGGTAAGCCCATGCCTAGTACTAGCGAGGCTAGGGCAACTAGAACGAGTGTAATGAGCAGGCTGCCCTGTGCCCACTCTACGATCATAAGCGAGAAGGCGTTGCCCACACCGGTAGTCGTTACAACATTGATTATGATGCCAACAGCCACTAACAGCAGGGCTGTGGATACCATAGTTTTTACGCCCTCGACAGTTGCATCGAATATATCCGTTAGCCGCATCGGTGTAGAAGATAGCCAAGAGGCACCGATGACGCTGATTATAGCGAATGCGGCTGAGGTCGTTGGAGTTCGACCTATTACAAGAAAGCTCACCAAAACAATCATGGGTATAATGAAATGCCAGCCTTCTTTCAATACAGTCGAGACATTCTCCGTATCCTCTGCAGGCGTGAGTTTCAGACCCAGACGCTTTGCTTCGATACGTACGAAGTAACACACGGTCAGAAAGTAGAGGATAGCCGGTAGCGTAGAGGCGGCGATGATCGTCAAGTAAGGGATCTGTGTATAGCTTGCGAGAACGAAGGCGCCGGCTCCCATCACTGGGGGCATTAGCGCGCCACCGGTAGAGGCGGCGGCGACAACTCCTGCCGAAAATTTTCCAGGGAATCCGGATTTCTTCATCATCGGAATCGTAATCACACCGGTGGAGACGGTATTGGCAACAGCCGACCCAGAGACTGAGCCCATCAAGCCGGAGCCGACTACGGCAACCAGTCCTGCGCCGCCGGTGTAGCGACCGGCCAAGCATTGCGCCAGTCGGACTATAAAGTCGCCGGCGCCGGATCGAAGCAAGAATGACCCGAAAATAATAAACATGAAAACAAACGTAGAGGATATCTGTGCGGTGAGTCCGAACATGCCCTCGCTAGTGAAGAAGCTACGATACAGTACAGTCTCGAGGCTGAGTCCAGGGAAGGAAAAGACGCCTCCAATGTATCGCCCTAGGAATAATATATAGGACAGACTGAGCAGAATCAGCACCGGCATAAACCAGCCGGTAGTGCGTCGCGTAAATTCTATCGCTAGGCCTATGGCAACTAAGGAAAAGATATAGTCGCTGAGAATATACTCGGTTTCTCGAGCATACAGCGCATTCTCAAACAGAATCAGATAGGTTGAGGTCGCTACTGCGGTAACCGCCAGGATGATATTGATCCAGTAGGTGGCTGACTTGCGCTGCACGGTCGGCGATTCATTGCTTATAAGCGCGCAGAGCGCACAGAAACCACCGAAGTGAATTGCAGAGAGCCAGAGCTCCGAAATGCTTGCGAATACGTTGCAGTAGATGTGAAACACGGCGAAGAAGAACGCGGCCCAGCGCAGATAATTAGATTTCATAAACTAATCTACGCTCCGTCTACTTGTTTTATAGTGGGGGTTGTTTCTTCGAGTATGAGACGCTCAGGTATTTCCAGGCCGATCTCTCGATAATAACGAATGGCACCTGGATGCAGAGGAGCGCCTAATCCGTCGATGGCGATCTCGATACGCATGTCCTTGGTTGCACCATGAATTTCTTGTAGCGTAGCCAGATTCTCCCAGATAACTTTTGTTACGTTATAAACGACGTCATCGGGGATGTCAGCACGTGTTACCAAGACGTTGGGTGAACCCACGGTGCGTATTAGCTCATCTTGATTAGGGTAGGTGCCGGCAGGAAGTTCGTACCAAGCCCATAGCGGGTAACGGGCGTTTATCTTGTCGAGGGATTTCTGTGTCCAATTGAGAACGGTCATGCGATCGCCAAGCAGGGCAAAGGCCTGTGTGATCGAACTGACGGGCGCGCCGGCGGGGATATTCATGCCGACTATGTTGCCATCTTGAATAGCGCTAGTAGTGGGGCCATAGCCCATATAGCCAAGGCTCATTTTTTCTTCGTAGTCTATGCCTAACGTCTCCAGAATAAATCTACCGGTCTGTTCGGCTCCTGAGTTTCTGGCGCCTAGCACATAACGCTCACCGTCTAGAGTATCTAGATCCATGATCTCGCCGCTCGTCGTAAGCTCGCTGAGCAGTACGAAATGTTCTACGTTCTGCCACAGGGCACTAACACTGCGCATATGGGTTTGTGGTGAGCTTACCGGCCCTTCGCCAGTCCATGACCAGGCGCCAAAAGGTCCTTGCAGGATGGCAAACTGAGCCTGATTGTCGCGCAGCAGCTTTACGTTCTCGAGTGAGCCCGCCGAACTAATCGCGGTGAGAGATATGCCCTGGGTATCCGCAAGTTTTGAATGCGCGATGGTGGCAAGGGCAACGCCGACAGGGTAGAAAGCCCCGCCTGTGGTTGCGGTAGTCAGTATATAGGGACGTGAGCGATTTAACTCATCGGTGCAGGAAGTAAGTACCAAGAAAAATACGAGAGCCAATGCGCTGTTTTTCATCTTCTTTTTATCGCCAGCGTTCTTTCTAACTAATTGAAATGTAAATTAAATAATTGTGTGTTATCAATCAGAGAACGGCAATTGATGAAACCATATTTCCTGCTAAAGCACAACGTGGGCAGTGCTCCCTACTAGTAATTCAATAATGAATTTTTGCCGTAACATCCGGCTAGAGAAATGGTCTAGTAATTGGGATCGATCGGTAATATTTGAATTGCACGAGACTGCCCAGACCCGCTTTGAATTACATCACCACCTAAGAATATCGGACCATCGACAAAACCATCGACAGTTCCGCCTACTATACTAAAAGGGGAAAAATTGCTTTGTCGTTGCTCTTGAAATTCGGTAAACGCATCCAGTTCTGATTCGGATAGATCGTAGGCAAGTGCCTCAAGTTGTGACTCAGTGCTGGATATTTCCTGCATCTATTGATGCAGGTCGCCGTTAATAATTGCTTCAGGGTCGGCTTGATACTCAAGCATGATCTCGGATTGTGCTTGGTTCTGACCTGCGATCATATTTTGTAAGGCATTTACTACTACATCCAATTGCTCCTCGCAGACGTTCAAACTTTGAATAAATTCGCCATACTGCGCATTCACAGCAAATATTTCGCCCATCGTCATAGGGTCGAGTTCGGAGAGTTGTTTGAGTAGGGAAATCCGCGGGTCAGAATTCGAAGCAACATTGCTTGCGCGAACCTCAGTATTTATTTGTTGGCGAATTCGCGCTTCCATTTGCTGGTAATCGGGGTCGATCTGCTGTTGCACGGTTTCAAGCTGACGCGAGAGGGCGGCTAATTGGCTGTCGCGGTTACTTGATTCGCTCTGCAGTGAACGAAGCATTTGGCGGATTCACTATTTGTTAAGCTGTTGTTTTCGATCTGTGTCAGCAGTTGGGAATTCTGACGCGCATAGTCCTCGACCTGCTGTGTTAGTAAATTGCTCTGTTGTATTTGGCTATAGCTGAAGCCTCCAACAAGCACGATTGCAGCGCGAAAGAGAGCAATCGATATTTTTATAGCTAGTCCGTTTTCTTATCAGCACCGAGTGTGTCACGGACATTGCCCGACAGCGGCTTCTCTCCTTCCAATACGCCTACCAAAAGTATTGCGCCAACGAATACGGCGGAGATGATTGTGATGCCGGTTATCAAGACAATGCGGTAGAACATGGCTATATAGACGTCGCCAAAGTAGAACACGAGCTCGGCAGCTATATTGACTACTATTGCAGCGATCAATAGGGTTATCCAGACTGCATGCTTCATGATTCCGCCCAGAAAGTCTAAGTTTTACAGGGTTAACGAGGACTGCTTCAATCTGAGAGTAACAGCAATCCTCGAATGTGACTACTGTCGGTCTCGGTAAAGATGATGATATCATCACGATCATCTTTGTTGAGTGCGACTGGAATTATATCTCCGCTCACAACCCCCTGGCTCAATTCGATTACAGAATCGGCCGTTCCGTCGGCGACTGCGTCTAAGTGGCGATTGCCTCCTATAGCGATGTTTTCGATAACATCACGAACATTGAATTCGTAGTTGTCGCGTTCTCGAGAATAGTCTAGCGCGCCGAGGAACAAATCAGATTCGTTGTCGGGCACGTCTTCCGGTTGAATGCTATTAAGAAAGAATTGAACTTGATTGCTAACCATCAGAATTAGGTCTTGCTGATCGATATTATCATCCAAGCTGGCAAGGCTGCTAAAGGTTGTCTCAGTGGAGCGCGCGTCGTCGAGTTCTCGTTCTATGTCTCTGAAGGTTGACGTCAGGCTGATCACTGAAGGAAATTTTAAATCTATAGTAACCTTGCGCGAAGGCCTACGTGCGAATCTTTCTCCGTCATTTGGATAGATGAAGGCTTCAATGGCGATGCTGCCGGAGAGGGCAAGCCAGACGAAAATGTCGCCCACGGAGATGCTTTCAACGCGCCAGAGCCAGAGGTCCTTCAATCCGTCCTCATTCTCATCCTGTAAAAAAGTGCCGAGTACGTTACCTCCCGATCGGAGAACCTGACGAGGTTTTTCGAAATTCATGCCAATCTCGCTGCCGCCAAAAAGTGAAACTTTGCCGCCTTCTCGAAGTAGTAGATCGTCTATGCCATCGCCATCGACGTCTTCAAGAATCTCTTCGTGAGTGAGGGCTAGCAGTCCAGTTAAATTAGAGAAGTCCAAATTGTCGATATCAAACTCGCCCAGCCTTTCCTCTATCTCCAGAATGTTCAGAGAATAGCTCGCCTCATTGGGGAAGTAAGCGGCGGCGTTCGCGTTCGCGATAAAGACTTTTAACTCTTCTTCTGTGCGAGAAACTAAATCATCGTAGCCATCGCTATTAATATCTCTAAGCTCCATCATAGGAATGCGAATAGACTGACCCGTGCGTCGTTCTAGGCTGCCTTCGTTGAGGTTCGTGCGCATGCGTAATTCTGAGCGCACGCTGAGAGACGCTTGATAGTCGTAGTCCTCGGAGGTTGTGCGCCCGTTACTTATGTGAAGATTGATGACACCCGCACCGGGAATCAGGAAGTCGTCGATATCATCGCCATTTATGTCTCTTGAAAAATGCAGACGGTTCACGCCTTTGCTCAAATAACCATTCAGGTTTGATTTGATGATCTGTGGCGCGAGCAGTGTTTGATCTTCGACTGACCAGGCTAAGACTTCCTTGCCGTCGATCAACGCGATGATCGCAGTGCTGCCAGTAGTGCCGTACTGCGTGCTTAGATCCCAGCCAATGGCTTGGCCCGGAAACTCGATGCTGTTGTTGCTATCAAAATCGAAGCCGCTCTCGGTCTGAAAATAGATCTGCAAACCTTTTTCTACCACCGCTAAGAGTTCGAGCAATCCGTCCCCATTGAGGTCGGCAACGACGAGGTTTTCTGTCTCAATCGGCAGTTGGAATTCTTGCTGCTTGAAGTTCAGCTCAGCAGCTTGAGTTACTGTGCAGCTAAGCACTAGACTGATGCCAGACAGCACTTGTGTAAATGAGCCTAGGCGAATCATGGCGCAGCCACTAGGAATGTAGTCGTGGTGCCGTGGCGTAGCAATAGATCCGGCTTGTTGTCCCGGTTCAGTTGCAACACCTGAAATTCGAAGACAGTGTTTGGAGAGACATATTCCCAGAACGGCTCGCTCTGAATAGTCAGGTCTTCGTTGATTTTCTTGGCAGCAAGTGTGCCATTCTCAGTTACATAGATGGCGTCCTTACGACCATCGCCATCTATGTCATATTGCAGGGACATCTGCTCCGATAGGCCGCGCACATTCGCTGCGGAGAAACTCTCGTCGAGTCTGGAATCGGGGCGTCGATTGAAAAACTGATTCTCACCGGCATCGTCGCTGCCAAATAGCAGCTGCGAACGATTGATGCTCGCGTTGCGAATCGCGTCGACCACAGGAATTGTGTAGTAGCTAACATTTAATAGTGGGGCGGAACCTAGCTCTAGCGGAATTACATTGAGTCGCACATCGTAGCCTGAGAAGCGCATGACTTGGTTCGGCTGTTCTAGATCGAAAGAGCCGTTCTGATTGCGATAAAAATAGGCACTACGCTCGTTTCCTTCTCCGGTAACACGCAAGAGATCGAGCTGCTTGTCATTGTCCACATCGACGAGTTGCAGATCGCCTCGCGTATCTATGCCTGTCT
>CAJXQP010000024.1 GCA_913058275.1 uncultured Gammaproteobacteria bacterium
GTCGGCAGCGTCAGATGTGTATAAGAGACAGCGCAACGATAAGTCGCGAGTCTGTGAGCCCGGCTCCGTTCGCGTAGTAGGTCGCAGACAGGTCGAAATGTATTCGCGACTTATCCATACAGTGGATCATGTGAAGGGAATTCTAAAACCCGAGTTTGATGCACTTGATGGCTTTTTGGCACACACCTGGGCGGTAACGGTAACCGGCGCACCGAAACTCGCCGCCATGCAGTTCATCGAGCAGAATGAGAAATCACAACGTCACTGGTACGGTGGCGCGATTGGGCATATTGGCTTCGATGGCAATCTGAATACAGGCCTCACTCTGAGAACGATCCGTATTAAGAATGGCATCGCAGAAGTTCGAGCGGGCGCAACCTTGCTGATCGATTCTGATCCTGTAGAAGAGGAGTTAGAGACGCGCCTGAAAGCCTCGGCGTTAATCGATTCGATTCGCGGCACAGCCAAGAAGGCCTTAAGTGGCGCGGATAGAGTGTTCAGTAGTGAAGAGGGTGTCGGTATCACGGCGCTCATGGTGGATCATCAGGATTCTTTTGTGCACAATCTCGGCACCTATTTCAGGCAGTGCGGCGTCGAGGTGCTGACGCTGCGCCCTGAAGCTGCGCGTAAGTATTTGGAAAATAATAGCGTGGACTTGGTAATTCTTTCGCCAGGTCCTTCTGCTCCGAAATACTTCTGCATGAATGAAACTATCGATGCCACGCTAGCAAGGGCGATCCCAATATTTGGTGTCTGCCTTGGCTTACAAGGATTGGTTGAATACTTCGGGGGGGGGGGGTTGCAGGAGTTAGCTTATCCCATGCACGGTAAGCAGTCTGATGTATGTCACGATGAAAGCGAAATATTTGCTGGCATTGCATCGCCGTTCGCGGCTGGGCGCTATCACTCACTTGTTGCGAAGACAGTGCCCGAGTGTTTAACAGTCACAGCTAAAACCGAGGACGGCAGCATAATGGCTATACAGCATGCTAGTCTGCCTATGTAGGCGTTGCAGTTCCATCCGGAATCGATAATGAGTCTGCGTAACGCAGCTGGCCACACGCTAATCCGCAATGTAGTCAAATTGGTTGCTGCGTAGAGATCGATATCAGAAGTTGTGTAGCCCGAAGGTTTACAGCTTAGCGTTAAACCAGCTTGCGAGACGGCGACCGGCTAGGGCAAGACGCAGTCGCGCGTGGTACTTCATTGTCTCGACATAGTCATCGTTAAGATTGAATTTGCGGAGCTTTTGTGTGGAGTTGTCCGAACGCGCGATCGCCGATTTCATTTCCTGCGTATAGACGGTGTTGAGTAAGAGCGCTCGGCTCTCATGCATCCACAGTGACCAATCTTCATCATCGATTAGTCCGATTCTTTCGAGCGTCGTGGAATGCTGTCTGAGTACTGCTTCGAGAGTGGCATTGACTCCCTCGCGATTCAGCGCCCTATCCCAGCGAGCATGTAAATTCCTTTCATCGGTCTCGATGCCGTTGCCGCCACGATCGCCACGTGAAAATCGATTCGTAGAATACAGCGATCCTGTATGTAGCGGCTGGTGAATGTCGCCGATCAAATGCAAGACCCAGCACAAGGCCACGGCACGTTGTGGCAATGAAGCCTGCGAATCGGTAAGTAGAATCGTGTTGTAGTCCAACGCGGCCATAACATTGTCGACGCTTGCCTCATTGCGAATAGATTGAGCGTTCTTCCCAGCGATATCGTCGAAGGGAGCGACCCCAATATAGGTGTTCCCTTGTATCTGAGCTTGGCCTCTTAGCCAGGCGCCGTCGATATAGTGCCAGTTGGCACGGTTGTAGCGTTCTCTCTCTGCTTCGGGTAGTCCGCGCGTGATGTCGGGCCAGAATGCTGCCTGACCTAGAAGCCAAACGAATCGCACTTCTTCGCTGCCGCGAGCAATGGAGGCTGGCATCTGTTCCAAGAAGTCTTGTTGATAGCGCGGATGTTGCTGCAAAATTTTAAGCAACTCAGTTTTCGAATTGCCAGTCAGATAGTTGCTCGCTATCGCCGCAGACACACGGTGACCAACAGAGTCCCAAGCGAAAGCGCCCTGCAGTGACAGTAGTGTCAAAGAGGTAATCAGGCCTAATAGAAGGTATTTACGGGAGCAAAGCATAGTGTGCTACTCGTAAGGATTGAGGTTAATAGTGTAGTGCTTTAGACAGATGCGGGCCAGACTAGAGTAGGGGGCTATACTTCTAGCCACTCTGCCCTGACATCGTCCGCTTTAAGCAAGCTGTCCGGTGTTCCCTCGTAGACGATCTTACCGTGGCCCATCACGTAGAGTCGATTAGAAATCTTAAGGGCGATTGACAACTTCTGTTCCACTAAGAGAATGGAAACGCCTCGCTTTGCGATTTCCTGCAATAGCTGCGCGAGTTGTTCGACAATCTTCGGGGCTAGGCCTTCGGTAGGCTCATCAATCATGATCATATCGGGGTCGCCCATTAACGTGCGGCACATACACAACATCTGTTGCTCGCCACCACTGAGCGCCCCGCCAGGAACATCAGCGCGCTCCGCTAAATTTGGGAACATGCTAAACATCTCATCGATATCCCAGCGACCGGCTGGCGTGTTCGATTTCATACCGAGTACGAGGTTCTGCCGAACGGTAAGTGTCGGAAAGATGTCGCGATTCTCCGGAACATAACCCAGTCCTAAGTGCGCGATCTCAAAACTCTTTTTGCCTGCGATCTCTTTACCTTTGAATTGGATAGAGCCCTGCGGTTCGACTTCGCCCATTAGTGTTTTAACAGTTGTAGAGCGGCCGACACCGTTGCGCCCGAGCAAGCTTACAATCTCGCCCTCGGCAACGTCGAAATTGACGCCTTGCAGGATGTGGCTTTTGCCGTAAAAGGCATGAAGGTCGCTGACTTTAAGCACTAGGCACCTCACCGAGATAGGCTTCTTGAACCTTGGGGTTGGCGCGGATGTTTTTCGGCGCGTCCGTTGCAATAATTTCACCGTATACGAGTACGGAGATGCGATCCGCGACATCGAAGACGATATTCATATCGTGCTCAACCATAATTAGCGTCTTGCCCTCGGTAATCTTGCGGATCAGCTCAACCGCATTCTGCGCTTCGCTATGGCTCATGCCCGCTACCGGCTCATCCAGCATAATAAGTTCTGAGCCGCTGGCTATGGCAACACCCAGCTCTAGCGCCCTCAGTTCTGCGTAGGCGAGTTCTCCGGAAGGAAACTTTGCCCGGTCTGCGAGGCCGATCTGTTCGAGTACATGCATGGCCTCATCGTTCAATTCTGTTTGCTTGCCTAGTAGGTGCCAGAAGGAATAGCCGTAACCCCTAGACCAGAACAAGGCACAACGAATATTTTCGAATACGCTCATGCGCTGAAATATATTGGTAACCTGAAAACTGCGTGCGAGACCCAAGCGAGCGATCTCATAAGGCGGCTTGTTCTCTATCTGTTCTTCCTTGAAGCGTATGCTGCCAGCAGTAAGATTGTAGCGCCCACTGATGAGATGGAATAACGTGGACTTTCCGGCGCCATTGGGCCCAATGATGGCGTGCTTCTCGCCCTCGACTATATCGAGCGAGACGCCACGGATAATTTCCGTGATGCCGAAATTTTTCTTCACATCGATGAGGGAAAGAATAGCCACGCGCTAAGCCTCCTCTTCCTTGGGAATCGCATTAGCGGTCTCCCATGCGTCATTCAGTTGTATCAGAGATCTCTTGGCGGCATAGAAGGCTCCGCCGGCAATGGCAAGAATAACGATCCAAGTAATTGGGCTAGCAGGATTCAGGGCGAGCCCAAGGTAGTGAAAAACCTCATCTTCAGTATGACTCATCTCAATCAGTACGATGGCGCAAACTGTGAATAGCAACGCAGGAATACCAGTGATGATGTACGGCTTGATCAGCATCTTCATGTTGCCGCGAACCCAAGCGACCTGATGCATCATGATGAACCCGGCAAAGCCTCGCGGCAGAAACATCACGGTTAGTAAAAACATTATGCCCAGATAGAGCATCCAGAGTTCGGAATAGTTGCTTAGCAAAGAATTCATCAGCGTCAGTACCACTGCGCCAATTATCGGGCCTATGAAATAACCCAATCCACCGATGTAGGCCATCAGAAGTACGCGGCCTGAGGTTGCAGCGTTTAAGTTTTCTTCGGTGATGAACTCGTAGTTGAGGGCAAACAGCCCGCCGGCGATTCCAGCAAACATCCCTGATGCGCAGAAGGAAATGAAGCGCACCTTTCTCGAACTGTAGCCAATAAACTCAGCGCGCTCAGGGTTGTCACGCACGGCATTCGCCATTCTGCCCGCAGGCGTCTGTGTAAATAGCCACATAAACAGAGTGGCAATGAACGCCCAGACGGCGGCGACATAGTAGATCTCGATATTCTGTGCAAAGTCGAAACCGAAAAAAGTTGGGCCGAAGGTGCGATCGCCACTGATGCCTGCTTCGCCACCGAAAAAGCTGGAGAAGATAAGTGAAGAGGCAGCGATGAGCTCACCAATGCCAAGTGAAATCATCGCGAATACGGTGCCAGCCTTGCGTGTAGAGAAGCTGCCAATAAATATTCCAGCTAGAAGACCGAATAGACCGCCTATCAATGGAATCCAAAGAATAGAGAACACCATCGTCTCGAACTCGATGAGCATTAACGCGTGAACCGAGAGAAAACCTCCCAGCCCAAAGTAGACGGCATGTCCGAAGGAGAGCATGCCACCTTGGCCAAGTAGCATGTTGTAGCTAAGGGAAAAAACAATTGCGATAGCTATCTGATTTAGTATCGAGATCGCAAGAATGGAATCGAAGACCAGAGGGAATCCCAACAACGCAACTAGAAAGGCAATCCAGATCGATGATTTTTTCAATAGCACCATCATTCTTCCCGCTTACCCAACAAGCCTGTCGGTCTGAAGATCAGCACTAGAACCAACAACAGATACGGTAATACTGGTGCAATCTGCGGTAGATTCATCGTCCAGAGATCGTTCAGCGGATGACTGCGATCGAAGGAGATGCCTAGTAGGTTGAGTAGGTCCGGCATACCGACATCGGAGGCGATAGCATAGGACTGCAATAGACCGATCAACAGCGAGGCAATAAATGCACCAGCTAGTGAGCCTAGCCCGCCAATTATCACTATCACAAATACGATACTGCCCAACACAGTTGCCATGCCAGGGAACGTAGTGAGTACCGGTCCTGCTATAACTCCAGCTAGGCCTGCGAGCGCTGTGCCTATGCCGAACACACCCATAAATATCAGAGGAACGTTGTGGCCGAGATTCGAAACCGTTTGTGGGTGAGTGATCGCCGCTTGAATAATAATACCGACTCGACTCTTTGTGAGTACGTAGTACAGGGCGATAAAGATGCAGATGGAGATTGTCATCATGAAGCCGCGATAGGCAGAGAATTCTTGACCGAAGAGGGTAAACAGCGGGAAGTCTAAAATATCTGGGGTTTGGTAGTTCTTCGTGTCGCGACCCCAGAAGAACTGTATAGATTCTTCTATGAGGAAAGCGAGCCCGAAGGTAAACACGAGTTCGGCAACGTGCCCGGATGCATGGACCTTTCTTAGGCCGTAGCGCTCGACAAGAGCACCTAGCGCGCCGACGATGAGGGGGGCAAAGATCAGCCCGCCCCAGAAACCAAAATAGAGACTAAGCGAATAGGCGAAGTAGGCGCCGAGCATGTAGAAGCTGGCGTGAGCGAAATTCAGTACACCCATCATGCTGAAAATTAGCGTTAGCCCACTGGCCAACATGAACAACAAGAATCCGGTAACTAGGCCATTCAGTGTGGCAAATATTAAAACTTCTAGCATGCTGGCCTTAGCGTTTAATTCGTTCCATGTGTCTTATTTTAAGCTGGAGTGTTAAAAATCTCAACGCCGGGGTCGTCTCATTTGGCAGCTTGACTCAACTATGGTCTCTTCCAGTGGAACCTGATACTCAGTAACTAAGCCAAAGCCCGAATTGTCGGCATCGAATTCCACGCCTTCATCTGTGTGTACAGATATACTGAGTTTCTGAAAAATTTGGTGATCTTCTCCGCGCATCCAAATCTCTTCGCCGCCAATTGTGGTGAAGCGCATGTCTTCCAAAGCTATGGCGATGTCATACGGGTCCGTACTTTGTGTCTCTTCCATCGCCGTCACCACCATTTGTAGTGCATTGACTATGCGAGGCTGTGTTATATCGTAGTTGGGGTTCGCTATTTTGAAATCTCGGTTGAGCTGCTTGCGCGCCTCAGTAGGAAGAGGATTGGCGACACCGTTGTGTATTAGTCTGATCTTGTTCTTGCCACTTTCACCGAGTGTAGCGGTAATGCCATCGTAGGCCGCGTAGAAAGTATAGATAGGTATATCGAGGCCTGAGTCGATAATGGCGCGCGCTAGGGAGACCATGTCTGCTCCAAAATTACCCGTAATTACTGCATCGGCACCCGAGGAGACGATCTTGGTTACATACGGAGTAAAATCTTTTACCTGACCGATAGGATGAAATTCATTGCCGACAATTTCAATGTCTGGGCGTTTTTCATTCAACAATTTGATTGTGGTGTCTGATACGACTTGTCCGAAAGAATAGTCCTGGCCGATGATGTACATGCTCGATATGTCTGGGTTGAGGGCAATGTAATCGGTGAGAATATCTAGCTTCATGTTGGCATGCGCGTCAAAACGGAAATGCCAGAAGCTACAGTTATCTTCGGTAAGGATAGGATCGACTGCAGAATAATTGATCTGCAAGACTTCTTGGTCAGGGTTGCGCCGGTTATGTCGAGAGATGGTTTGGCTCAGAGTGCTGGCAACTGCCGAGCTATTCCCCTGAAAGATAATTTGAATATCTTCGCTTATCGCTCTGCGAAACTGTAGTTGAGTCTCTGTAGGGCTCTGCTTATTGTCGAGAGAGACGATCTCGATCATGCGCCCGCCCAGTATTCCTCCCTTGGAATTGTAGTAGTAGTCCGCTGCAAACTCTAAAAGTTTCAGTCCTGTGTTTCCAATCGAAGCGAAGGTGCCAGACAGAGGATCCATGAAGGCTATGCGCACCGGTTCTTGAGCGGAGCTGGCACTATTTAAGATGAATGCGGCGGCTAGACTAATAGCCAGCAAAGGCTTGCGAAATGAGCTAGAAAGCTTGATGGAGAGCTGGGATTTTTTCATAAGCGATGCGGGTCTTTTTATAGTTATTGTTTGGCTGTCGGTTGCGTGTTGAACAGCGAATATCGACAGTAACCTAGTAGTCAGCGTGAATCAAGATATCAGCATCCCTATGCGATAAGCGGATAGAATCCCCTACTGATCTGCTTGCTAATCCCTTTAGTTTCAGTATGTTGTGACTTGCGGCTGTTATGGGAGCGGGAACCGAATATACTTCTCACACAAGTAACTAGGTTGCTCCAGTCTAGTTACATAAATGATGACACCCACCGGTAAACAAGTAGCAGAATGTTCAATGGTTAAAATCGCAGAATCTGAGATCGAATTTTCCGCTATTCGTGCCAGCGGACCCGGCGGTCAGAATGTAAATAAAGTGTCCACGGCAGTACAACTGCGATTCGATGTGCACCGTTCCAGCCTCTCCCGCGAAATTAAGGATAGAGTGTTGGCCTATGCTGATAGCAGAATCAATAGTGAAGGTTGTGTGGTCATTAAGGCACAACGCTTCAGAAGCCAGGAAAAGAATAAGCAGGATGCGGTAGAGCGTTTAGAAAAATTAGTTGCGGCGGCTACCCATGTAGATAAGAAGAGAATTGCGACGCGGCCGGGCAGGGGAGCGAAAGAGAGGCGAATAAAGCAGAAGAAGAAAACCGGTGATAAAAAATCAGGAAGAGGTGCGGTCCGGTCCTATGATCAATAGAACGTTTACTAACAAGATCAATAGCCCAGGGAATTGCTGATGGCCATCAATCGCGTCTCACACATAACCGTTTATGTCACCGATCAGGATGAAGCCCTAGCTTGGTACCAAGAAAAGCTGGGTTTCGAAGTCTGCATGGATAACGATGCCGTGGTACCAGAGATGCGATGGCTAACAGTCTGTCCCGTCGGCAATACGGCAACGCAATTCGTCTTGATGCTGGCGCGTGAAGAAGCAGACAAGAGTAGGGTGGGAACGAACCTGATGACTGTCTTAGGCAGTACCGATTGTATAGGTGATATGGCGCGATTAGCTCGAGAAGGTGTCAATATCATAGGGCCGCCGGAAGAGGTACCTTGGGGGCTCTCGGGAATCATCAGCGATCTGTATGGAAACCCCTATAACCTTGTCGGTCCCGGCTAGACTTGGCCGCTTCAGAAAATTCACAAATGAAAAGAATATCCCTACTCCTACAAGCCTGTTGTTTCTCGTGGCTAGCGTGCCTTTCACCATGGCTGAATGCGGCAGATGGTATTGAAGATGCCGAGTCGAGCTTCAGTTATATCTCCAACACACTGCAGGCTTTTCGCGAAAGCGGTAGGCTGGTAAATAACCCGGGGATCGATGGTTCCGATCTAGAGTTTTTCATAGTGCTTCTGGATGAATCACACCTGAGTTTTAGTAGTCAGTTTAACAGTGAAAGTGCCATGTGCCATTTTTATAGAGATCCGGAAAATAGCAGGATGACAATTCAAGAGCGTGCGGAGTTAAGTCTTAGCTTCTTGCGAGATCTCGCAGATAGGATTTCGTTATACGTTTCGGCGAATGCCGAATTTAAGGATAATGTTGATGATCAGTTTGGTCGAATAGTTCTAGAGAATATTAATGCAATCAAAGTGACTTCAGTGAGTAATCAGCGGCTGCCATCATCTGCTTTCGATGAGGCAGCCACCATTAACTTTCTTGACTCAATGTGTACTTAGTACTTTTACTAATAAACCTCAAATAGTCCAGCAGCGCCCATTCCGCCACCAACACACATCGTACAAACAACGTATTTAACGCCGCGTCGCTTGCCTTCGATAAGGGCGTGTCCGACCATGCGCGCACCGCTCATACCGAAAGGGTGTCCGATTGAGATGGCACCACCATTTACGTTGAGTAGTTCATCAGGAATGCCCAATTGGTCACGGCAGTAGATTACCTGTACCGCAAACGCCTCATTCAATTCCCAAAGCCCGATGTCATCCATCTTCAGATTATTGCGTTCCAGTAACTTAGGCACAGCGTAGATTGGACCGATACCCATCTCATCAGGCTCCAAGCCAGCAACGGCCATGCCGCGATAGGCACCAAGTGGCTGCAAGCCTTTCTGTTCGGCCAATTTGCTATCCATAACCACCGAAGCAGATGCGCCATCAGATAACTGACTGGCATTACCGGCGCTAATTACGCCGCCTTCATATACCGGCTTTAAGCCTTGCAGGCCTTCGAGAGTCGTCGTTGGACGATTTCCCTCATCCTTCTCCAGCATGGTCTCGTGTACGCTCTGCTCTTTTGTTACCTTGTCCATGAACAGCATCTTAGAAGCCATGGGTACGATCTCATCGTCAAACGCACCGGCCAGTTGTGCAGCGGCTGTTCGCTGTTGCGATCGAAGCGCATATTCGTCCTGTGCATCACGCGACACGCCGTAGCGCTTCGCTACAACTTCGGCTGTCTCTATCATGGACATATAGGCGTGTTGAGATTTGGCTAGAACATTCGGGTCTTGCGCGCGATAGGAATTGCGGTGCTCATTCGCTACAAGAGAAATCGAATCCAGACCTCCACCAACTACAATAGGCATGCCATCAACGATGACCTGCTTCGCTGCAGTAGCTATAGCCATCATGCCGGAGGCACATTGGCGATCTACGCTCATGCCGGCTACAGAACTCGGTAGTCCTGCTACAACACCAGCCGTGCGGCCTATGTTGTTGCCAGAAGATCCTTGCTGCATGGCACAACCGATTACTACGTCATCTACTTCGCTAGGATCGATACCTGCGCGTTCAACGGCTGCAGCAATTGCATGTCCTCCCAGTGTAGGGGCGTCCGTATCATTGAATGCACCTCTATATGCTTTGCCGATTGGAGTGCGTGCTGTTGATACAATTACTGCTTCTCTGGTCATTCTACTCTTCCTCTGTCCATCTATTTAAAAAGCGCGCGCGGCTAACTAGTTAGCTTTGCTGCACTTAGCTTGAAATTATTTCTTTTCACACGTTCTTGTCACAAATCATCGCGGTGATCGCGTCGATCGAACTCAGTGCTAGTTGCGCCATTTCTTCATCAGTTCGATCCTGAATCGGATGTGCAACGAACACGCTCGCCGGAGTAATCCCTAGGGACTTTCCCTGTGCCGCTGCGGCGTCGACAAATTCTCTTGAGGCAATGAAGCCAGAAGGAAGTCCTCTGCTTTCTAAGTCCATGATGTCATGCAAACTGCACGAGGTACATGAGCCTCAGTCGGCTAGTCCTTCGATTACTGCGTCGCACTCGACGCTAATTTGCTGCGTTAGCTCCGTCGGCGCTACACGAGTGAAGGTGGGCTTGGAATAACGCTTTACCTTCGCGCCAGCTTCTTCCAGATGTTTTTGCACTTCATCTAGAAATTCTTTGCCGCGGGGCTTGGAAATATCCAGCAAGCCTACGGTCAAGCCAACGATGCTCTTTAGTCTGGGTAACAACTGCCGCGCTGCGCTCTGCAGCTCCGCGGTCGGGTCCAGAAGGGTGGTATTTTGCATAGTGTACCTCTTCGTTTTCAGTTTCAGTTTACTGCTGGTGCCGATTGCTAGTTACAACTTATTGCTAAATCTTCTGCGATGTTAATTGGCTGCCGCGCTCACCTGAGGCAACCCAGCCGCCGATGATGGCTGAGAACATTCCGGCAGTGCCTCCAGTGGTAACTATATGCAGGCCATCGTCTCGGAATTTATTGAGCATCTTGTCTTTGAACTTTGCCGGCATGCCCTCGGCTATGTCATTGGCCCCGCGGATAATTTCGGCGCCAGGTGTCATTAGTTCTTCATACAGTGCTGTGCGTAGATCCTCTTTATTCCAGCCGCCTTCACGGAAAACACGGCGATGTTCTGGGCAGACCACGAGAATCGCATCTGCTATGCCGAATAGTTTCGTATGTGCCACGCTACGAAGGCTCATTGCCATGCTCTTGGCTAGTGAGTGTGGCGTGCGCGATTGTTGATCGAGCACCGGTTGCAGACCGTCGCCCGCGAACAGGCTGATAACAGAGTCTTTGCGCTCGAAGCCGCGATCCATAGAGAGACTTACCCAGTTCTCATCGCTCTCATCTTCGGCGAAACAGTAGGTGTATTTGCCCGGGTTGCCCATGTTCGCTCGATCGATACCGCCGGGTACACCACCGCCGACGTTACGGATTATTAGCTGTAGTGCTCTGCCTATTGTAGCGTTAGCACGATTACCCTGGCCAAGCGCATTGACGCCCGAATTCATACCAATCTGTTTTGTAATCGGCCCGTTGACAATCATCACAGGTGAAGAGAAATAGGTCGTACAGAGTAGGCCGTGCATACAGAAGCGATCTTGCAAGGCTGCCTCGACACTGGCGATAACAACGGGGAAGTATTCGGGTTTGCAGCCGGCCATGACCGCGTTAATTGCGATCTTCTCGATGGTGCAAGGCACGTTGTCAGGGGGCGCCTTGCCGACAATCTCGGCGGCATCACGTGCACTGCCATTTAGCATGCGCATAACGCGAAGAGGAGTAGGCGGCACTACCGGCAGACCATCGCTCCAGCCTCGGTCGTAGCAGGCCTCCATGATGTCTTCGGCCTCGGCCAGCTCAACGGAACGAGCTTGTAGTATCTGCTTGCCGAAACGCAGTGCTAAGACTTCGCTCATGCCAGGATCTTGCGTCTTAGATCCGCAGCCAGGTTTAAAATTAACAAGCTCGGCGCCCAGGCCTTCTATCTTTGTAAAACTCTGCCACTGCTCCTTATCCCAGCCATAAATTCGAGACTCTTCAGATTGCGCGTCGTCTGCATCTGTAAGGCGAATTAGGGTTGGAACAACTTCAATGTCGCACTGATACGAATACTCTAGACTAGAATCGTCGATTACGCCGTCTAGGTTCGCTGGAAACGAGGGGTCGTCCTGTACATAGACTTTCAGGGAAAGTGCTGTGTTTCCCGCCAGAGCCCGAATGACCGGTTCGATCAAGGTGCAAGTAGGACAGTCTTTTTTAACCACCAGTACATAGTTAGCTGGCTGGGTTTCAAGTGCTTGGTTCAATTAAGGAGTTCCTTATTTCTAACCGGGGTTATCGAGGCTTGGTTCTGTCTTAAATTGGCTCTAGTAGACAAACCCTAGAGTCGATATACCAATGAGAATGTTGATGATCATGAATACGGAAGATGTCCTAGACATAACCTTCCATAACTGCGGCCCTTTGTAGGCAGCACGAATGCCGATGATTAGTGTGACCGTATATGCCATCATTGCGGCGACCATGAGTAGGTAGGGTATCCAGCGTTCGTCGTCGACGGCCTGAGATCCAAATGCCGCAAATAAGCCAGCACCAACGAAATACAAGGCCCAGTAGGTTGTGGCAAGACCAAAGTCGCCTGCTAACATCTTGGCTAGAAAAGACTTTTCGCCTGCAGACTCGCTATCCACTGCTTGTTCTACGTCACTCATATGACCACTCTCAATAAGACGCTAAGTGTAACGCAGGCCGCCTAAATTAAGAAATCCGCAAGGCAATATCAGTTGAAGTCTCCACAAGGGTGCATGGGGCAGAATAGCCTACAATTTGTCACAAACCAGAAGCGAAGCTTCTTCTATAATCCGCAATTAAATAATTTGCGACGAATTCGGGCCAAAAAGCGGTCGTAGCCGATATCCTGAGTTCTGATCTGAGTAATCGCTTTGGCTGATACCACGCCATAACGCAATGAGAGCTATCTATGCGCATTAAAATTCTTCCGTTTCGTACTCAAGCTAGCCGCCTTGTGTCGCTGACTTTGCTTTTCCTAGCAGTTCAGTCCGTGAGTGCCCAGGACAATGTGGGTGATGATTCTACAGTCGTCTATCCTGCAAGTTACTTCGCTGAATTCAATCCGGTTACCGCACAGGACATGCTGGATCGGATACCGGGGGTGGGATCTGCAACTGGCGGTGGAGGAAACTTTGGCGGTTCTCGTCAGGGAGGCGGCAATGGTGGCAGAGGCCTTGGCAGTGGCAGTGGTGGTAGCCAGGTAATCATTAACGGCAAGCGAACAGCCGGCAAGAACAATCAGACTAGTGGTCAGATGGATCGCATTACGGCGGATCAGGTAGATTACATTGAGATCATTCGTGGTACTTCGGGCGAGCTTGATGTGCGCGGTAGTAGCCAAGTGGTAAATGTAGTGTTGTTTGAGGAGCTGGTCTCGAACAGTCTGAGCTTCGAAGCCAACGTGGACCGCTACCTCGATCACGACACCGCCCCTGGTGGTTCACTCGCCTATAGTGGTCAGAATGGTGGGCTAAACTATGTGCTTAGCGCGACTGCAGAACCTCGTTACGATCATCGAGTTAGTAAAGAGACCAGTGTGCTCGGAGATTTCTCTCTTAACGATGAGGTGCGAGAGGAGCGAATACGGGAGCAGGACAGCTATGACTTGAGCGTCAACCTCGACTATGAAATAGGCCTTAAAAGTAGCGCGAGACTCAATGCGCTTTATTCCCAGAACGACAACCCGACTGACGTGCTGCGTTACACCACAGACTTTAGAGTAAGCCCGAGCGCGACCGCTATAGAGCGAGAAGAGATTCCGGGGAATCGAGATAACTGGGAGATAGGCGGCGACTATGAGTATGTGACTAATAGCGGCAGCCGTTTCAAGTTTCTCTTTATCAGCAACAGGAATGATGGCGCTTCGACAAGAGAGCGGTTCGATGTGTTGGCAGATGGCAGTGTGTCTAAGGATCTGTTTCTGGACTTAGCCAGCACCACGACAGAACGTATTGTGCGCGCCTCTTTCACGACTGCCTTTCTAGAGGGTCAAGACATCGAGTTCGGCGCGGAACGCGCACAGACTACACTAGACTCGAGCCTAGCTCTGGGCCTGCCTGATTCAACGGGCACGCCGTCGGCAGACTTCGGTGGATTGGTGCCACAGAATGTATCCAATGCAAATTCCACGGTTGAGGAGATTCGCCTAGAGCCCTTCATAATTCATAACTGGAATATCAATTCGCGCACGTCTTTGGAGAGCACCTTGTTGTATGAGCTCTCTGAGATTAGCCAATCGGGCGACGTGAATAGAAAGCGGGACTTCGATTTCATTAAGCCCAAGGTTGATCTGCGCTACAACGTGACGCCGCAGCTTCAGTTGCGCGGCTCGATCGAGAAAGTAGTGCAGCAGTTACGCTTCAGTGATTTCGTGGCGGTTAACGATTCACAAGACAATGATTCACTTACTCTCTCGGGTAACGAAAATCTGCGTCAGGAATGGTTTTGGAAATATGATATTAACGCTGAGTATCGCTTGCCGAATGACATCGGCGTAGTCGATGCGAACATATTCTATCACCGCCATACTGATGTTATTTCACGGATCGACGTATCTCCCTCCGAAGACGATCTGCAGTCAGCCAATGGCAATATTGGCGAGGGTGATATGTATGGGATTACCCTCAACGCTAGCATCCGTATGCGCATGTTCAATATGCCCAACCTGCTCGTGACTTCTAGGCTAAACGTGCGCGACTCCAATATTACCGACCCATTCCTCGGCATTGAGCGCCGTTTTTCGCGCTTTGGCCGCGGGCGCTTGAATCTCGGTTTTCGTCATGATGTGCCTAAATGGAACATGAACTATGGTCTGGAGTGGAGTAATCGATTCGATAGCAATGAGAAAATCTACGATATCGATGATATAGCGGACTATATCGGACAGCCAAATACGACGGCATTCGTGCAGTTCGTAGATTCTCGCGGCATCACCTATCGCTTCGATGCTAGAAACGCGACCAGTAATTTGCAGTGCAGGGAGAGACAACGTTACATCGGGCGTATTAACACTGGAATATTGGAAGAGATAGAAGATCAGTGTGCCACATCTGGCCGTGTTGTATCGCTGAAGATTAACGGTACGTTTTGAATTAGCTGGCCCCAAGTGCCAGAGTAATTTTGATCCTCCAAAGCCCACCACCCGACGGGCTTTTGGGTATGGGGCGTCGACGGAAGTCTGGGAAGACTCAGTTGATGAACTGAAACTATTTGGATCAGTATTCTGCCTTACGGGCGACTTTGTCAGCAGAGATAGAGAGTCGGTGGATACTCTGCTGCGCTTGCTGGGTGCGCAGACTAACTCCAGTATCAACAAGAGCGTCAACTACCTAGTTATAGGGACTCTGGCCAGCCGTGATTGGCTGTACACTAGCCATGGCCGTAAGATCGAGAAGGCGCTGTTACTGAAGCGTGGCGGCAGTGAGATTAAGGTCATCGCCGAGCGTAGACTGCTAAAGTACACGCGCTAACTCATCCCTCTAACGTCCCCTGTGCGAGCAGTAAAATCCCTATCTAGTGCTAATGCGCCCGATTAGCGCCCCATTAAACCCCTGATCGCCGCCGGAATGTCCGCCGGAAACACTACGAATTTCGTATTGTCGGAACCCGACAGATTCTGCAACGAGCTGATGTACTTCTCGCCCAATAGATAGACCACGGGCATTTCCTTCTCGCCTATCGCCTCGGTTACTAGAGTGATTGAACGTTTGCTAGCTTCGGCTAGAATTACTTGCCCCTCAGCTTCGCGCTTCGATGCTTCTAGTACACCTTCAGCCTTCAGGATGGCCGCTTGCTTATCGCCATCTGCTCGAGTCACTGTGGCGCGCCGCGCACGCTCAGCTGCGGCCTGCTCTTCCATCGCGCTTTGCATGGTGCCCGAGGGGTTGATGTCCTGAATCTCTACGGTCTTTAGGGTAATACCCCAATCAGCAATGTCATCAGAAATTGCGGCCTTGAGCTTCGACTTGATGTGATCTCTGGAAGAGAGTGCGTCGTCTAGACTCATTTCGCCGAGGATAGATCGCAGAGAGGTCTGCACAAGGGTTTGTATAGCTATGACGTAGTTTTCTACGCCGTAGACTGCCTTCTCGGGTGACACGATATTGATATAGGCGACCGCGTTGGTGATCAGCACGGCGTTGTCTTTGGTGATTACCTCCTGCGAGGGAATATCGAGCACGATATCTTTGGTCGTGACCTTAAAGGCGACGCTGTCGACATAGGGAATAATAAAATTGAGGCCGGGCTTTAGCGAGGTGTGATATTTGCCTAGTCGCTGCACGACCCACTTAAAGCCCTGAGGAACTTGGCGAACGCCCTGGGCGAGAGTGATGAACAGGAAAGCAGCGACCGCGATGGCCAATATAGTTCCAATTTCCATTGTAATTCTCCTTGGCTAAACGATTGAACTCTTAGAATAGAGTTGTTTATGTCCCTGCCACTTATGTTTTTGTAACTATTAGCGAGTTGCCGGATAGATCGATCACGCTGACTCTATCGCCGGCAGTCAATTCATCTTGCGATATGATCAGCCATTCGTCTGACCCGAGAAGGGGAGCTGGGAAGCGAAGCATTCCGAACTTTTCACCATTCGGGGGATCTAGTACCTGTCCAATTTGACCTAACAGTGTTTCTTTGGAAAGACCTGCCGTAGTATTGTCGCGGGAGAGTGGTTTAACAAACTTGAACCAGCCTAGGGCGAACATCAAGGAGGCAAAGGCCCAAATTATTATTTGCGCCGCCTCGGACATAGTGGGGATAGCGAGCATAGCTAGGCCCACACTCAGTGCAGAAGCGCCGAACCAAAATATGAAAAAGGAACCAATAAAAATTTCGCTGAGCATGAGAATAAAGCCCAGTACAATCCAGTGCCAATATAGAAGTTCAAACTCCATAGTGGTTCTCCTAATTTTTATCCAATGTATCGAGAGCGTCTCTGCGAACCCGAATTTCCAAGGACTCGAAAAATGGACTCCTTGCTCATATTGGGCTGTTTTGGTGCTCTAGTAAATAGATATGGTGCCAAATTGCTCAATTTCCACTACGAGAATGGTGGGATTCCTCGGCCCCAGTACTATTAACAGCTGTAGCGCATCTGGCGAGTAGTTCTCACTGAAATAGTCGTGTGATTCTGTCAGAATACGATCCCCTGAAGAGAAGAAACCAACCAAGCTGTTATGTCCACGATATCTCAATTGTCCGCACCGCACCTTCACATGGGTGGCCAAGGCGCCCCTCTGCACTTTGCTGCTGCTAATGGTTATCCCCCGGGTGCCTATCGGGCGTTCTTGGAGCCGTTTGCCGAGAATCATGAGGTAGTTGCTAGCTTGCATCGTCCTTTATGGGAAACTCCGCCCGAGCTAGAGTCATTTACATCATGGGACGTGTTTGGCGAGGATATTTGCCAGCTAGTTAGCCAGCTTCCATACCCTGTCGTCAGTGTCGGGCATTCGATGGGCACGGCTGGAATACTTATGGCAGCCATACAGCGCCCGGAATTTTTTAGCTCGATAGTTCTCATTGAGCCGGTTCTAGTGCCGCGTCGTTTCCTCGTTGGTCTGAGTTTCTTCAGGCGCTTTCGACCGGAGGTGATTCCACTGGTGAAGAGGACGCTGTCGCGTGTCGATCGATTCTCCAGCAGGCAGGAGGCCTTCGATCATTACCGACCAAAACGGGTTTTCCGACAGATTAGCGATGCAGTGTTGTGGGACTACGTCCAGCATGGAACGAAAGAGATCGCCCCGGGTATATTTGCGCTTAGCTATAGTCGGGATTGGGAGGCGCGCTGCTACGCGCTCGTCTACAACTTGTGGCGCTTGCTGCCCCATCTTCGTGTGCCAACTCTGGCAATTCGGGCGCAAGATTCTAATACTCTCGCTGCTTCCTCCTGGAATAAGTGGCGAGCGATGGCATCGGATGTTGATTTCGTGGAGATCGAAGATGTCGGCCATCTTGTGCCTTTCGAGAAGCCGGACGAGCTTGCGGGTATCGTTCTGGACTGGATGGGGTAGTTGCGGTTTCTCTTGATAGGTTTGTTCTGGATTGATTTTTATTTGGGCAGATTCAATTTCGGGATAGGCCCAGTTTCTAAATAGATCTGTTCTCTTGATAGGTTTGTTCTGATATTTTCTTTATCCGGAAAGCTCCAATTTCTAGATAGATACATTATATAATTAGATCTGTTATCTCTATATCTAGGTTCTATGTAAACCGATCACGTAGCTCTGCGTTTTATTCAGTAACGGTAGAGGTAACGGACTCTAAATCCAGCTCCGAATGCCACACTTTGTTCACAGGAGACAAGACAATGCAGAGACTCTCGCGTTTACTATTTATGGTGCTGGGCTTCTTCTTGGTAGGCCTGCGCTTTACGCGCAGGATCACGAAGATTCAGAGGGGCCCGAAGTTGAGCAGAGCCAGGAGCGCGAGGCTCGCCGCGCCGAGCGACAGCGACAAATCGGTTCCCTAAGCGATGAACAGCGCCAAGCGCTACGTGAACGTCGGCGCTTACGCGAAGGCAGCGCAGCAGGGCAACGCGGTCAACGTTCGCAGCGGCGGCGACCTTCAGCTAGTCCGCCGGGGGGCTCTGCAGAATCAGAGAATGAGGATCCTTAGTAGCTATAGCTATTCTCTGAACTCTGCACTTTGAATTTGGTTATCCATCAAGACTTACTAGTAATT
>CAJXQP010000025.1 GCA_913058275.1 uncultured Gammaproteobacteria bacterium
GCTGTGTCAGGCATTGTGGCGATGTAGGCAGCCATATTGCGAACGGCAGTATCGTCTACGAGCATATTCGCCATCGCAGTCATTGCTTGGCCGTTGGTATCGCCTTCACCACCGCGGACGCCTTCTTTAAAATACTTCAGCTGTCGTTCGATGTACCAAGGCGATTGTCCAGCTAGTTTCGGGCTATTCAGTGCTTGGTTACCCTCACCCTGTGCTCCGTGGCAAGCAGCGCAAACTGCATACTGTGCTTGGCCGGCGGCGGGGTTAGCAGCGGCAACCGCTTGGGTTTCTGCGAATGTAGGCTGCGCATCAAGCCAAACGTCATATTCAGCTTGAGTTTCTACGACTACGGCGCCGCGCATGGCGAAGTGGCCAATGCCACAAAGCTCTTCACACATGATGTCGTAACGGCCCGCCTTGTTTGGCTCGAACCATATGTATGAAATGAGGCCAGGAACTAGGTCCATCTTCACGCGGAACTGAGGAACGGTGTAATTGTGTAACGTGTCATTGGAGCGAAGCAACGCCTTAACAGGCTTGTCCAGAGGTAGGTGCATTTCAGGGGCAGTAACGATTACATCATCCTGACCGTTCGGGTCTTCAACATTGACACCAAAGGGATTGCCCTCGGTCACGAGCTGTGTGTCTGCTGTACCCATAATGCCATCGGCACCGGGATAGCGGAACGCCCACTGCCATTGCTGACCCATGGCTTCGAATTCAGTGGCATCGTCAGGGGGGGTAACAATGCTAGCCCATACGAAAAGCCCAGGCGCAAGCATTGTGACAACGCCGACGGTCGTGATGACTGAAAGCCAGATTTCTAATCTATGATTTTCAGGCTCATAAGCGGCTTTTTGCCCTTCTTTGTGCCGATACTTGTATACGCAGTAAGCCAGAAATAGATTCAATAAGATAAATACTATTCCGGTAACCCAAAAAGTGACGTCGATAGTGAAATCGATTAATCCCCAATCGGCTGCAATATCTGTGAACCACCAAGGGCTGGCAAAATGGAAAATTACTGATCCAATTACCAACAAGAAAATAACGACCGCTAAAGCCATAAACCCGCCTTCCTTCTAAAAAATTACGAACGTATCCCTGGTGTCGTGGAGAAGAAGTATCGCCAAGCACTGGGGGAAATTAGTTGTTGTTTACATCGCGTCCCAGAAAAACAAGAGTTGAAGCTCAACGCCATCACTTTGTCGGCAGGCTTTAACAATGAGTGACCTCATTATTATTCCCAATTCGAAGTTTTGACTCGCCGCAATCCTTGTAAATTATTATTATCTGGATGGGGTAGTTTCACCTCTCTGAAAGCCGCGGAATTAACCGAGAATTCAAAGATTTTTCGCTCACCTCACGCGCACCGGAATCCTATAGAATATTGGTATTCACTGCAAGTGATCTGCGGCCTAAAACCCCTAAAACATGCGCGAAATCAGGCAGTATTGACACCTTCCTGTCAGTGTCAATACTGCGGCACGTTTTTGTTCAAATTTTGCTAGAAAAACGCGTAAAACAACCGGTCAGTTCGAGGCAATAATCTTGAGATTTAAAGCCAAACATGTTTGAATGCCCGCGCTTCGAAAGCACGACACAAAGACGCGGCTTAGTATCTGTTATAGTCCGCTCAAGAAACCCATCCTATTTAGCGCAAAAAAGTTGAGCCGTGAACGAAATAGCTTCAAAAATTAGCAGTGCTAGCTGGCGCGATTTCTACGAGATGTGCAAGCCGCGAGTCGTCATGTTAATGATCCTGACTTCTTTGGTCGGCATGTTCCTCGCCGTTCCGGGTATGGTTCCTCTGGATGTACTTATTCTGGGCAACCTAGGCATTGCCCTCGTTGCTGCCTCGGGCGCGGTCGTTAATCACCTGATCGACCGAAAAATAGACATTATTATGAAACGTACCCACAACCGGCCGGTTGCGCAGGGTCGTGTGGAACCCCTGCAGGCCGGGATATTCGCGATTGTCATCGGTGTCGCAGGAATGGCGATACTGCTGTTTTGGGTTAACCCTCTAAGTGCCTGGCTAACATTGGCCTCGTTTGTCGGCTATGCCTTCATCTACACGGGCTATCTGAAGCATGCAACGCCACAGAACATCGTTATTGGCGGATTCTCCGGGGCTATGCCACCACTGCTGGGCTGGGCGGCAGTAACCGGTACAATTGATGGTGGTGCGTTAATTCTAGTTCTAATCATTTTTGCCTGGACCCCTCCCCACTTTTGGGCTCTAGCTATTCACCGGAAGGATGAATATGCGAAATCGGGGGTTCCTATGCTGCCGGTTACCCACGGTGAGCACGTAACCAAAGTTCATATCATCATTTACACCTTAATGTTGGTAGTCGTAAGCGTTTTTCCATTTTTCTCCGGAATGAGCGGCTTGCTCTATCTCATCTCGGCGCTTGCGCTGGGTGCGGGCTTCATCGTCTGGTCTGGTTTGCTCATGTTTAAGCCAAAACCAAGCACCGCTATGGATACCTTCCGTTACTCGATCCTCTACCTGGCCTTGCTTTTTATTGCCCTGGTCGTTGATCACTACCTAATTTAGAATCCCCATGGTACTGACTCAGAAGAGAAAGACAGCGCTTCTGGCCTTTCTTGCCTTCGATTTTCTTGTCGTTGTAGCGCTAAGCGTGCTTTTCCAGATGCGTAGTGAGCGCCAGATAGCAGTCGAATTACGTGAGATAGGCGTCACCATCTACCCAGAAGTTCGGGTGCTAAGCGACTTTCGCCTGCTTGACCAGCAGGGTGAATTCTTTACCAATGCTGATTTTCAGGGGCATTGGAACCTCGTCTTCTTTGGCTTCACTAACTGTCCAGATATATGCCCTCTTACTATGGCCGAATTGAGTCAGTTCTATGCTGGGTTGGATTCTGACAAGGACGTGAAGCCACAGGTTTTCCTCGTCACAGTTGATCCAGGGCAGGATACTCCAGAATCAATGGCTGCTTATTTAGCTAACTACAACGAAGAGTTTATTGGTTTGGCTGGGGACCCTGAACAGATCGCACAGTTGGCGGAGGAGTTGTACGTTGGTTATGGCGATGCGACTGGAGCAGCGACAGCATCTCATGATCACGACGGCTCATATGCTGAGGTTGATATGATTGATGGAGACTATCTAATTGAACACAGTGCTCACATCTCAGTTATAAACCCTCAGGGGGATTACTACGCGGTGATGCGAGCCCCACATCGTGATCAAGACTTGATCACGGCTTTTCGCGAACTAGTTAAATAGAGTCAAACAAAGAATTACTTAGGCTTTAGAACGCCCGGATAAAAATAGAAAACAAGAAATATTAACGTAGCTACAACGACAATAGACGGCCCGACTGGCACATCAAAATAGAATGCCGAAACCAGCCCCAGCACTACCGAAATACTCCCGATAATACTCGCCCTTACTGCCATTTGTTCAGGCGTAGTCGCCATTGATCGCGCCGCTGCTGGGGGGATTATCAGCAACGATGTTATCAACAACACGCCGACGATTTTCATCGATACGGCAATAGTTAATGCGATCAACAAAACCAAAATTAGATTCAGCCGATTTACGTTTGCGCCTTCAATCTCCGCTATTTCTGCATGAACTGTAATTGATACGAAGTCATTCCAAAATACTGAAAGTACGATAGCAACGAGAGACACAACGACCAAAACCCAGATTAAATCGGCGTTTCCAATGGTGAGTAATGCCCCAAACAAGTAGGCTTCAAGATCTACTCTAACCGAATCAGCTAATGCCAGTACGACAATGCCAAGGGCTAGGCTGCTGTGAGCCAAAATACCTAATAAAGTATCAGTAGAAATAGAGGGTCTTCGGTCTAACAAGGTGAGCAAGAAAGCGAAAACAAGGCAGCTTACTATTATACTCAGTTGCGGATTGCTATCGGTGAGCAAGCCTAAGGCGATTCCAAGCAAGGCAGAGTGCGCGAGCGTATCGCCAAAATAAGACATACGGCGCCATACTATAAATGAACCTAGCGGCCCAGCAACTAACGCAAGTGAAATGCCGGCAACAAGAGCATAGAGTACAAAATTCGTAGTAAAGAAAAGCACCATAGAATCAATCATGGCTGTGTTCCTTTACGCTGCCGCCGATCCCATGCTCATGATCGTGATGATGAGTATAGACGGCAAGGTTCTGTGAGGCACTGGCACCAAATAGGTTTAGATAGGCAGGGTCATTGGTGACGTGTTCGGGCTTGCCATGGCAGCAAATATGATGATTGAGGCAGATGACTTCATCGGTCGAAGACATGACCAGATGGAGGTCATGAGAAATCATTAGCACACCGCAACGATGTTCATCACTAATCTCGCTGATGAGCTGATACAGCTCTGCCTGCCCCGCCAGGTCGACGCCTTGTGCAGGCTCATCGAGGATAAGTAGTTCAGGTTTGCGCAGCAGAGCGCGAGCGAGTAGCACCCGTTGTAGCTCGCCTCCGGATATGGCGGTTAGTTGCTGCCCTTCGAGATGGCCTATTTTCAAGTCTTTCAAGGTGTTCGATAGCAGTGCTTTATCTTGCCGGTTAGCTAGCTGAAGAAATCGGTTAACAGTCAGTGGTAGCGTGGGTTCTACGTGGACGCGCTGCGGCATATAGCCGATCCGCAAGGCGGGTCTGTGATAGATGGAGCCTGAGTCGGGCTGTAGTAGTCCGAGGGCGATCCGCACCAGAGTGGTCTTGCCAGCCCCGTTTGGACCGATCAGGGTGACTATCTGGCCTTCGTCTATAGTAAGGCTGATATTCTCGAGAATTTGTTTATCGGCAAAATCCTTGTTGATTGATTTTGCCGCGAGCAGAACACTAGAGGCATGAGCATCGCCTGAAGTCTCGGAGGTGGTTTTATTACTGCTATCGGGAATACTCATTAGAATTACTCGTCACAGCCTCGGCAGTCTGCACTATAGATGTCGTCAGGCTCTCGCTCTAATAGGAGCAACGTAGGAGCGGGCAGGACAATGGGTTATCATAGCATTGATGTCAAATTTTCCCTTGCTGCCTGAGACTCTAGAGATATCTAGATCTGCCTGAATTTTACCGATGCCTAAATTCTATTTCATTCTTTTGTTAACTAGCCTGCTTTGCTCGCTAAGCCGTGCTGACGTAAATATCGTTACTACGATTAAGCCGCTGCAGATGATTGCTGAGGCAGTTGTGCAGGAATATGGTAGCGTTTCTTCTATCGTGGATCCGCAGCAATCGCCTCATCATTTCACTGTGTCGCCCTCTGATCGCATCAATTTAGCTCGTGCAGACATAGCAGTATGGATAGGCCCCCTATTTGAAACCCATATCAGTGATTTCTTTGTGCAAACCCAGTTCAAAGCAAAGACAATCACAGTTATCGATACACCCGGACTGCAATTGCATAGCGTCGGTGATGAGCAGTTTGATGCCCACCTTTGGCTTGATAGCTCCAACGCAGTACGAATTGCCGGAGAGATTGCTAAACGGGCTGCAGAAATGGATCCAGTCAACGCGGCATCCTACCGCCAGAACCTGGGAAAATTTGCCACAGAAATTGAAAACAGAAAGCAGCTTATCGCACAGAAGTTTAAGGCGCCATCGGCGACGAACTATGCTGTCTACCACAATGCTTACCAATATTTTGAACAGCAGTTTGGCCTACAACATGACATGGTAATTTTGCAGGATCCGGAAGTTCAGCCAAGTATTCGAGAAACTATACAGTTGCGAAGGCAGGTGAACGACCAGCGACCCTCTTGCTTGCTATTGGAGTCTGACTCGAGCGCGGATTTGGTTAGCACGGTGTTGAATGGCCATGAATTGAAACTAATTACCGTTGATCTGTTGGGCAGCAATGTAAACTCTAGCTCGAAAGCCTATAGTGAATTTATCGCTAATATAGCGGATGATTTTTACCAATGCCTCTACGAATAGGCGTCGTGTAAATCCAAACTTGTACGAACTTGTAAAAGGAAAGTAAGTTGGCCGAATCAAAACAGCTCATTCTTGTAGATGGGTCCTCCTATCTGTTTCGTGCATTCCATGCACTGCCACCTCTAACAAATAGCAAACAGCAGGATACCGGGGCAGTGAAGGGAGTCATCAACATGATTCGCAGCCTTATGAAGAACTATGAGGACAGTAATATCGCGATCGTGTTTGATGCTAAAGGCAAAACCTTTCGCAGCAAGATCTACACTGAATACAAAGCAAATCGTCCGCCAATGCCGGACGAGCTTCGTTCGCAGATACAACCGATACATCAGATTATTGAAGCGATGGGCTTGCCACTTCTTATTATCAGCGATGTAGAAGCAGACGATGTAATTGGCACGCTTTCTGGGCAAGCAACCGAGGCTGGCATCTCAACTCTCATCTCTACGGGCGATAAAGACCTAGCTCAACTGGTGAATGACAAAGTTACGCTCATCAACACCATGACAAACGAGCTTCTCAATAACGAATCCGTTGTCGCGAAGTTCGGTGTTGCACCGAACAGAATCATCGACTATCTCGCCCTCATGGGTGACAAGTCAGACAATATTCCCGGTGTGCCCAGCGTTGGTCCGAAGACAGCCGTTAAGTGGTTGCTCGAATACGGTTCCATGGAAGGTGTTATCAAAAATGCCGAAGCCATAGGCGGAAAAGTTGGAGAGAAACTGCGCGATAATATCGATCTACTTAGGCTCTCCTACGAACTAGCAACAATAAAGATGGACGTCGTTCTAGATGTAAAGATACCCGAGCTAGTAGCTGGCCAAGCGGACAAGCAGAAGTTACATGAACTATTTTCAGAAATGGAATTCAAGTCATGGATAAGGGAGTTGGAGGATCAGTGCGTAGCTGGCGCACCGAAGAGTAAGAAGACTGCAAGCAAGGAAGCAGCAGTCGAAGAAGTCGTTGTGTCGATAGCAGAGGAAGATATAGATTATAAGTTAGTTGTAGATGCGGGCGAATTCGCGGCTCTAGTTGATCAGGTTTCAGCATCATCGAGTTTCAGTATTTCACTGGAAACGATCGGAGATCATTTCCTTGATCAAGAAATACTCGGCATCGCACTATGTATGGAAATAGGTAAGGCCTTTTACATTCCTTTTTTACATTACTACGACGACGTGCCGGCCCAACTCGATAGTGCGGATTGCCTCGCTCAGTTAAAGCCAATACTGGTAAACCCATCGATCGTGAAAGTCGGCTTCGATCTGAAACATCTGGATCATGTACTAAAAAATCATGAGATTACTATACAGCCGATTAAAAAAGATGTGCACCTCGCGTCGTATGTCGCCAACTCTGTCGCAACGAAACATCAGCTGCCACAGATAACTAGAAACTATCTAGAGGTGACACCTATAGCGATCGAAAGCCTGCTAGGAAAAGGTCGAGGTAAGCTGAGCAGGGAGCAAGTGGCGCTTGCCGACTACGCATCTTACGCTGCACAAAAAGCAGATCACATCTTGCGCCTGTCTGCGATCTTACAACAGACCTTGAGTAGTAACGGTAATTTGCTAGGGCTGTATCAATACTATGAACTACCACTTATCGAAGTGTTGAATAAAGTAGAGCGCAACGGCATTCGAGTCGATGCAGTTGCACTTGCTAAGCAGAGTAAGCAGATTGGCAAACAGTTAGAAAAACTGCAGCTGCAAGTCTTCAAGATAGCCGGAGAAGAATTCAATCTGAGTTCGCCGAAGCAACTGCAAACAATATTCTATGAGAAACTAGAACTGCCTATTCTAAAGAAAACGAAAACAGGGCAACCGTCAACGGCAGAGCCTGTATTGCAGGAGTTAGCGCAAGATTACGAAATGCCGAAGCTCATTCTAGAGCATCGCTCACTGAACAAACTGAAGTCGACCTACACGGATAAGCTACCACTAGAGATCAATAAGGGCACTGGACGAATTCATTCATCTTTTCAGCAGGCAGTCGCAGCCACTGGCCGCCTGTCGTCTACGGATCCTAACTTACAGAATATACCTATTCGTACTGCAGAGGGACGACGTGTTCGGCAGGCATTTATCTGCGATCCTGGAAATAAAATGTTGGCTGCGGACTATTCGCAGGTTGAGCTCAGAATCATGGCGCATCTTTCTCAGGATGAAGGTCTGCTCAACGCGTTCTCAAATGCACAGGATGTTCATAAGGCGACAGCAGCTGACGTTTTCGGCGTAGCGCTTGATGAAGTTAGCATTGATCAAAGGCGTAGCGCGAAGGCAATTAACTTCGGTTTGATTTACGGCATGTCAGCTTTTGGTCTTGCCAATCAGTTAAACATTAGCCGCGGGGAAGCGGCGGAGTATGTCGATCGCTATTTTGAAAAATACCCTGGTGTTAGAAAGTACATGGATGAAACCCAGGCGCTAGCGGATGAGAAGGGATATGTTGAAACCCTGTTCGGTCGGCGCCTCTATCTACCGGATATTCACGCCGGCAATGGTATGTTAAGAAAAGCGGCGCAACGCACGGCGATCAATGCGCCAATGCAAGGCACGGCCGCCGACATTATCAAGAGAGCGATGATTGATATCGATAATTGGCTAGCAATGGGTGAGCTCGATGCGCGCATGCTATTACAGGTACACGATGAATTGGTATTCGAAGTGAGCGAGAAAGATCTCGATCAGCTCACCCAGGGAGTAAAGTTTCGAATGACATCGGCGGCGGCATTGGATGTGCCTCTGGTTGTCGATGTTGGTGTTGGAGATAATTGGGACGAGGCGCACTAGATATAGAATGAACAGCAGGTCGCGCGCTAATCGGCGGCAGATTCATCGATGCTATCTGCTTCATCGATCATATCTGGTGAAGCAAGCCAGTCACCAAGTTTCGTTCTCGCCTCTTCAACGCCGACATTTTTTAGGGAAGAGAATAACTGCAGCGTCACATTGTCCAGAGTAGCAACTTCTTTTTGTACGGCCAGCAGTGTGTTTTGTGCCGCACCTCTTTTTAGTTTGTCCGATTTTGTTAGCAAGATATGTAGAGGCAAGTCGGATTGCACTGCCCAATCGATCATCATGCGATCGAATTCCTTTAGCGGATGCCTAATATCACTCAACAAAATCAAGCCAACTAACGCCTCGCGTTGACGTAGATACTGTTCCAGCTCGCGCTGCCAATTGTTTTTAACTTTGAGCGGAACTTTGGCAAATCCGTAACCGGGTAGATCTACCAAGTGTCTGCCTTCGCTTAATGCAAAGAAGTTGATGAGCTGAGTTCGTCCGGGCGTTTTACTAATACGGGCGAGACGATTGTGGCCAGTAATCGTGTTTATTGCGCTAGATTTACCCGCGTTCGAGCGCCCGGCAAAGGCTACCTCGGCTAGAGAGTCGGTCGGACAGGCTTGCAGATTCGCCGCACTTATTACGAATTCGGCTTGGTTAAAATTCATTTTTTTAATACCTTTTGCAAAATCTTTACTCCTCGCGCGCAGCTTAGAGATCGAATGACGCATTTTCTATCGTCGAATTCGAGGATAAATAGAGTCACTGCGCAATTTGCGTTATAATTCGCGGCCGCGATTTGTAGATCTTGTGCCCGAATCGTTAGTTTATCTGAATTTGTTGGAAGTGACCGAGAAAACCCATGAAGAAAACAGTAATAGCAGTACTTGCAGCCGCATTTGTAGGCCTAATACCCAATTTACTCCTCGCCCAGGGCGATGCTGCTGCGGGTCAGGCTAAATCTGCCCTATGCGGCTCCTGCCACGGCGCGGATGGCAACAGTCCTTTGGCAATGAACCCGAAACTAGCGGGCCAAAGCGCTAGATACATGGTTAAACAGCTTCAGGACTTCAAATCAGGCGCTAGAGCTGGCGTGACTATGGCCGCTATGGTGCTGTCCCTGTCAGATCAAGACATGGAAGATCTCGCCGCATGGTACTCCTCTCAGCAGCCTACATTACAAGGTGCGAATCCTGAGTCGATCGAATTGGCTCAAAGGCTCTATCGCGCAGGAAACTCCGAAATCGCCGTTGCTGCGTGCTCAGCTTGTCACTCACCTACAGGAAAGGGCAATGCGCCGGCAGGATTCCCGTCACTGAGCGGTCAGCACGCTGAATATACACTGCAGCAATTGAAGGATTTCAGATCGGGAGTCCGTCAGAATGACGGTGGCGAGATGATGAGAACTGTCGTTGAGCGTCTTACCGATAAGGAGTTAGAGGCACTGGCTAGCTACGTTTCCGGCCTCAATTAGTCCTAAAAGGAGCCCGAACGAGCTTCCAAACGCCGCGTGAATCGATTATTTCGCCGAACCGGTCGTGTATCGGTGTCAATGAGATAGCGGGAATGGAGACGCTGTGATAGTGTTTTTTACATAGAAAACTTGTTTCGTAAATGAATTAGATAGCTAACAAGACAGCTAAAGAGATGGAGTTAAACAATGAAGCGATCAATACAGTTTTTAACCTTTGTACTGCTAATGCCTTTGGCATTTTCTAGTTTTGCTCAGATAGAAAGATTCGTTGCAGGCACTCACTACACTGAGCTTGCTGCACCTGCAAATACTAATGACGCAAGCAAGATCGAGGTACTGGAAGTATTTTGGTACGGCTGCTCTCATTGCTTTAGATTCGAGCCACTAATAGAGAACTGGGCAGCGACTATGCCCGCAGACGTCGATTTTGGGCGCTTTCCGGCCATGTGGAACGGCCTGATGGAAGTACATGCTCAGGTTTACTACACCGCTGAAGCGATGGATGTCTTAGGCATCGTGCATGAGCACGTTTTTAACGCGATCAACATAGAGGGCAATCGACTGCAGAACGAAGGCCAAATCGGAGCTCTTTTTGCGAAGTATGGTATTAATGAAGAAGAATTCGCCAAGTCCTTCAACTCATTCTCGGTGAACACTAAGGTTAAGCAAGCTAAGCAGCGCATGCAGGCTTACGAGATTCGCAGTACGCCAAACATGATTGTTAATGGCAAGTACCTCGTGGCCACCGGCCAGAGCGTTTTAACTCAGGCAGATATGCTTGATATTGTTGATTTTCTTGTAGAAAAAGAGCGCCAGCAGCTCTCAAGCGCTGGCGAGTAAAGCCGCGTTAAGTAATACCAAGGCCGCTCTGAGCTAACTCAGAGCGGCCTTTTTTATGTCAATCTCATCGCTGTAGAAGCTCTTCGTCCGTTAACTCCGCACAGCCTGCAGTAGTTCGCCATCAGAGAGTTCTAGAACAAATTTACGCCTTAAAACTATTTTGCCGATATAAGAGTCTTACATCAGTGATTTAACAATTTATTCAATAGTTTAGCCCCGAATTGAGGTGCTGAATTTTCCTGCTCGAGGCTACTAGGCTTCAGGCTTCAGGCCGAAATTTTTCAGTAAGAACAAATTCTATGCCCAGCTTTGCATTCGACTACTCGCAGTGGCGAGAACAATTGACGGCTTATCTACCGCCTCAGGTACGGACCTTGATAAAGGGTGCTTCCGGGCGCGAGCTCATCAAGAAGGTCGAAACTAGTTTCCTGCTTTTCGATAACAAGATCGTTCACTTGGAAACGAGGAATGCTGTAGAGATTGAAGGCACTGATGCCCTGTCGATAGCAACGGCCTGCGCAGAACTACTAACAACTCTTACCGCCGAACAACGTAAAGTATGTGCCGCTTTGTTGCTATTGCCCGCGAATTTTTTCGTTGCAACGACAACTACAATGCCCGGAGTTGCAAAAGAAAATCTGGTTTCTGCACTAAAACTTCAAGCCGATAGTATTTTGCCTAGCCTAGAGGAACCTCTATCTTTGGCCATCAACTCACTTTCGGCAACCCAAGGCGATGAACACCTTGCACTGTGGATTCTAGAGACAACATTGTCCGATCTATTCGACGCCTTCGCTGCGAAAGACATTTTCCTTGCTGCAGCGAAGCCGCGGTTCATGAATGGCAGCAGTGAAACCTTCAGTGAAGCCAATGCTAATAACGACGGGAAAATTAGAATCCTCGATGCAGATGAGACGACTGAAACTTGTGTAGTTATAGAAAATGATATTCTCAAATCTATGCTGCATGTGCGCAAGCAAGACTTGCAACAAGAAGTGTTCCAACAACAGTGGCAGGAAACACTGGCACAAAAATCTTCTGAAAACGCAATCGAATTGAATGATGCCGCAGACTACTACTCTCGAATAGATGCTCAGGCGAATCAGGAATATTGTTTCTTTCCCTATGGCGCACTAAATGCGACGCGTAGAACGGCTCAGGGAAAACAAACGCTAGCCGCCGCCGCTGCCGTAGTTGCGCTGCTTTTCATCGCCTATGTTCCTTTCTTTTTGCAATCGTTGGAATTCAGATCCTTAGCGAACAAGTTGGAAATTCAAAGAGAGATGGCAAGCGATGCGCGGCAAGACCAGGCAGCTGTTGTCAGCTTCGAGAACGAGTGGGGATTGATCAATGACTTTCCCGAACAGAGGCTACGTGAGGCGATGTTTACGTTACAGAATATATTGCGGCCCGACACGCTGACCTCGATGGAAGTTTCAGAGGGCCTAATAAAAATTCAGGGAAGTAGCAACGAGCCGCAGGCTATATTGCAACGCCTTGAACAGGATTCGATGTTTACCGAAGTCGTGTTCTCAAGAGCAACTAACAACCAAAGATACTATATCGACCTCAGAATAAGCACGGTTAATTTCGAGGGATACATGGTGCGATACTTTCCCGATGAGTAGTCGCCGTAGAGTAAAACCGAGAAGAAAGAAGATTAATGCAAATATCTAAACGCGAAAGAAATATCTTACTACTAGCTGCTGCCGTGGCCTTGCTATTCGTAGTCACTAGTGGCTGGCCCGCGGTCACGTCGGCATATACCCAAAGGCAAGGTAATATTGAAAGCGTGGAGATCGATATTGCCCGGGAACAACGCTTGATAGAGAACACGGCAAGCTGGCGAGAACGGCGCGTTGAGGTTGAGTCGCAGATTGCTGAGTTGAATCGCCAATCTTTCACTGGCGAGACGATTCCTATCGTCGAGGCCAATATCCAACGCAAGCTCTCATTGTTGGCACGAGATTCAGGCATCACAGTAAGTTCTACACGCCTAGCCGATCGATTAGTGACAGATGATTGGCTATTTATTCGGCAGGAGATGTCGTTTCGTACTAGTGATCAAGCCAACACGGCTCGTTTCTTGGAGAGACTGGAAAATTCAGTGCCGAGGCTTAGAGTGACCGCACTGAATGTAAACCGAAGCCGAAATCAATACAGCGGTTCGATTACAGTTGTTGGCTTTGCCCGAAGTGAAGGCCTTGTCGCAGAGGCTACGAGTAACAGATGACTGACTTCGATAATCAAGAGCTAGCAGAAGAGTCGCCAGCAATGACGCTCGCCGTTTTCGGTCAGCTATTGGAGCCGGAAGGGATCGTACCTGCACAGGACTTTGCTGAATCTAGCAGGCTCATCTGTGAGCAGACGCCGAGCATAGAACTGCGCGCGAAGATCCGCTTTATCTTGAAAGAGAAAATTCAATTCGGCATCGGCGCCGCAGATGAAGTGCGTCGCCTAATGCGTCACTGGCGCGCTGAGCTCTCGCCGCAGATAGAGAATACAGACGAAGATCTTTTCGTATCTGGTTTCGCAGACGATGAATCGCTCGCGGACCTGGCATCGGAAGCACCAATCATTCGACTGGTAAACCACCTCTTCGCTCGAGCGCTTGACCTCGACGCCAGTGACATTCATTTTGAGCCTAACGAGAATCATCTGGATATTCGCTGCCGTGTCGACGGCATCATGACGCGTATTGAACGCCTGCCTATTAAAATACACACCGCTGTTGCATCGCGCTTGAAGCTTATGGCGAAGTTAGACATAGGTGAGAAGCGTTTGCCGCAGGATGGCCGCATAGATTATCAGGTAGGAGCTAAGCAACTCGATATGCGCGTGTCGACTCTCCCGGGTGTGCACGGTGAGTCTGTCGTGTTGAGAATACTAGATAGAAGCGATACTGCGGTAAGTTTACAGCAATTGGGAATGCCCGAAAAAATTCTCGATCAGTATCAAAACATCGTAACTCAGCCTCACGGCATGGTGTTGATAACAGGTCCTACAGGTAGCGGTAAAACGACCACGCTATATGCGACGTTAGAGAAGATAAACAATGAGAAGCAAAAGATAATTACCGTTGAAGACCCAGTCGAATATCAACTTGACGGTATTACCCAGATTCAAGCGAACGCGAGCATTGGATTAAGCTTTGCACAGGGCCTACGCTCTATTGTTAGGCAGGACCCCGACGTACTGATGATCGGTGAGATTCGAGATCATGAGACGGCGGAGATCGCGATCGAGTCGGCGCTCACCGGCCATCTAGTTTTTTCAACGCTGCACACCAACGATGCAGCTGGGGCGGTTACGCGGCTGCAAGACATGGGGGTACAGGGTTATCTAATTAGCTCCAGCATGCTGGCTATACAAGCACAAAGGTTGGTAAGGCGAGTTTGTACCGATTGCGCGCAGACGCATCCGCTTAGTACAGATGAGGCGACGGTGCTTGAGATCGATATAAATATCATCAGCGAAATTCGACGAGGCAGTGGCTGTGAGCGCTGTGGACAGACTGGATATCGAGGCCGTGTGGGCTTGTATGAACTGCTGATCATGAGTGATGCGATTCGTCATCACATCGCCTCGGGAGCCGATGCGAATATAATTCGTGACGAGGCAATCATCGAGGGAATGAGAACTTTGAGGCAGGATGCCCTCGAGAAGTTAGCCAATGGGATGACTACACCTGAAGAAGTGGTGCGGGTAACCCGAGCACTATGAGCGCACTCTATTTCAAATACCAGGCTTTCGATGCCCAAGGCAAAGTGCTGAACGGCCAGCTAAGCGCTGATACGGAGCGCGAAGCTGTGCGCATCTTGAAGGGCAAGAATTTAACACCGGTCAAGATACAAGAAACTAAGGAAGCCGCTGAAAAAATCCGCCGCAAACGCATCTCGCAGGCAGACGTGTTGGATTTCACGAATGGTCTGTGCACTCTTGTAGAGGCACGGGTGCCGATCGATAGGTCTCTGCGATTGTTAGAAGGTATTACAGAATCTTCCGCAATGCGTGAACTTGTTGTGAGCCTGCTGCGTGAGGTGAAGGAAGGCAGGAGCCTTGCCGAAGCGATGGAGGTTCATCCGAAAGTTTTCAGCAAGATGTACATCAATATCGTCCGCGCAGGTGAAGAAGGCGGCATATTGGATAAGATGTTACCCGACCTGGCAGAATTTTTAGAAACTAGTGCCAAGACCCGTCAGGCAATTATTTCGGCAATGATCTATCCGATCGTGTTGCTGATTACCGGCGTACTCTCTGTCGTTCTACTATTAGTTTTTGTAGTTCCCCAGTTTGCCGCGATGTTCGAAGACGCGGGCAGTGAGATTCCGGCCTCGGCGGCCTTCCTACTCTCTCTTAGTAGCGGCATTCAGAGCTACGGCTACCTTATTATCGTGTTCATAGCTCTTCTAGTGTTTTTCTGGAAACGTTTAGACAAAGAACCTGCATCGAAAATAAAGAAAGATGGCTTCATGCTTTCGCTGCCGATGATGGGCAAGCTAATCCTCTACAAAGAGTGTGCAGTCTTCGCGAGAACACTGGGTGCGCTATTAGGGGCAGGCATCCCTTTAATTCGTGCGCTGCGTGTATCGCGAGAAGTTGTTGGCAATACCGTCTTGGCGACACACCTAGTTCAGGTAGAAGAGGACGTTAGGGGAGGTGCGGGACTCGGTGCCTCATTAGAGAAGACAAATCAATTCCCAACGCTGCTTCATCAGTTGGTAGCAGTCGGTGAGGAATCAGGCCGAACGGCAAACATTCTAATCAAGTCCGCGGCCACATTCGACACGACCGTGCGTAATCAAATTTCTAGTCTGGTAGCTGCATTGCAGCCTGCCCTGATAATAATTCTCGCCATAGCAGTTGGCGGTATCACCATCACTATGCTGTCAGCTGTATTCAGCATGAATGCGGTGGATTTCTAATTCTCGGAGAACATTGTGAAGTCTAAGCAAATTCTACAAGCAACAAAAAAACCTCTAGCACTTCTGTTAGTTGGTTTCGCGCTTTCCTCCTGCGCTGTTTTGGATGCACAGTCCTCAGCTAACAATGCAGGGCAGTCGAGTAGCAATTCAGGCGTGCGTAATGTGACGAGTCGCAACGCTGTTGTTGCAGTGCCAGAACCAGTTGACACTATTGCGGCTGAGCAACAGGCAATCATCAACGAGATTAACCGAGACGGCGCCCCGTTGCAGTACGATGGCGTTCCAGAGCCCGGACCTATCCCTGTCGAGTCTCTTACCGGGAACGTCGTCGAATTCAATTACGAGCAGGCAGATCTTCGACTCGTGCTGGAAGAGCTCGCGGCTGCTTTGGACGTGAGTATCGTTATAGACCCTGCTATAGACAGTAAAGTTAGTATTCGTACCTCCTCAGCTCGTCCTTTGAGTCAGGAAGATATATGGCCGCTAATTCGATTGTTAACTCGGGACGCCGGTGTAGTCCTAAATCGTGTGGGCAACGTCTACAATGCGCGCAAGATTAACAGCGTTCTGCCAGTAGAAATAGCGACGCCAGACACCTTAGGCCAAGGTACCGCCGCGCGTATCCTGCAGATCACGCCACTGACCTTTATCTCTACAGAGGCTGCAGTGCAAGTAATCGAGCCGCTTCTTGCGCCAGATGGCGAAGTTAGAACCCTGGTTGGTAATGGCACGCTAGCTATATCGGCGAGCGAATCCCAATTGCAACGCATCAACGAATTGCTGTTCCTCATCGATGCAGATCCCTTTCAGAATCAGGGGATTCATCTCTACCAATTGTTCAATGCCAATGCGCTGGAAGTTGCCGTGGAGTTGACCGAGATTCTCTTACTTATCGAGGGTGAAACACCGGCCTACCAGGTAAAGGGAATAGAACGGATCAATGGGATTCTAGTGACAGCGCCAGCAGCACGCGGCTTTGAGGAAATCTCTCGTTGGGTGAAAATTCTAGATTCTGTAGGCGAGGAACAAGTGGAGCAATTATTTCACTATCAGGTGAATAACCTGAGTGCGGTGGAGCTTGCAGAAACTTTATCTGAGGTATTTGAGGATGACGATGATGACGCCCCGGCAACTGCGAATCGCGGCAACGACTTTGAAAGTAACCCGCTAGATTCTGTTGAGCTCACAGATGGGGTTTCAGTTGTTGCCACTAATACAGTCGTTTCAGCCAATCTAAGCGTGAAGATCGTGGCAGACGAAGCGACAAACAGTTTGTTGATTCGAAGCACGGCGCGAGACTACCGACAGCTACTCACGACTATCAATCAACTTGATGCGGTTCCATTGCAGGTGATGATCAATGCTGTAATCGCACAGATCACACTCAGCGAGGCTACTAAGTTTGGCGTTGATTGGTCGCGCATAGCTGCTGACAGCGCAGTCGATCCAATTTCTAGCAATGCATCAACCGGTTTTGTACCGCAGCTTGGTGGCTTGCTGTTCACCAAATCCTTCATCGATGGTGCCTCGCAAGTCGATGCAACACTGGAGGCGATCGCCATTAACAACGATGTGCAATTACTCGCCCGGCCATCGCTTACGGTGGCAAATAACCAAGAGGGTGATATCCAGATCGGCTCGCAAGTTCCTGTGGAGCAGGGCCAGTCGATTGGCACCGGTGGCATCGCCACGACCAACATTCAGTACCGTGATACGGGCATCGTGTTGTCGATCACGCCGCAAATAAATAACGACGGTATCGTGAATCTGATTATTCGGCAGGAATTATCTTCAGTAGATGGCGGCGCAACTGGTGTAAACAACAACCCCGTGTTTAATAATCAAGAGATCAATACGACGGTTGTCGTGCGTAATGGAGAAAACGTGGTTCTCGGTGGGTTGATTCAGACAGATACCGAGAACTTGAACACCGGTGTCCCTGGGCTAAATAGAGTGCCGCTGCTGGGTAGGCTTTTCTCCTATCAGCAGGAAACGGTAGAACGGCGTGAACTGTTTATCGTGTTAAGACCAGAGATCATTAATCTGAATTCCGAAACAGAGTTAGAATATCAAGATATCCTCGACCGATTCGACATGGCGTCCGATCTAATCGAAGCCTCTGATTTTTAACAGTTAAACAGGAGAAATAGGCACTAATCATGAATTACAGAAATAACAAAGAATTGAATACGCGATTGCAGCGAAGTGATGGATTCACACTCATCGAAATTCTCGTGGTGATGGCGATTATCGCCATGTTGGCGGTAATGGTTGCGCCGAACTTGTTCCGGCAACAGGCTGGAGCAATGCGCGACGTTGCCCTTACAGAAATATCCACGCTGGAAGCAGCCTTAGATATTTATCGGCTGGATGTCGGGGAGTATCCAGACAGCCTCGATGGCTTGATGGAGGATGATACCGACAGAGCATCTTGGAATGGCCCCTATCTGCGTAGAGCCGTTCCCACAGACCCCTGGGGCAACGACTATGTCTACGAGTCCAGTGGGCGCGAGTTCACGCTAATATCCTACGGAGCCGATAGCGCGAGCGGCGGCGAAGACGATGACGCCGATATTGGGCTATAGAACC
>CAJXQP010000026.1 GCA_913058275.1 uncultured Gammaproteobacteria bacterium
GCGCTAAGGGTATCACCAAATCGAGGAATCGCGGGCGGTTGGAGTGGAAATAGAGACACAAAAGCACAAATATTTTTGTTGACAGTTTTTCGCAATTCAACTCAGTAGCAGAAATCCTATGATTCGCTATACTGACCACCGCGCCCCGCTCAGAGGCGCAGACCTGCACTCAACAAAGAATTAGAAGGAAGTATCCATGTCATTCAAGCTGTCACTCGTACTGTTTTCGAAAACCCGCATCTTGTTCGCAATTTTTCTACTGAGTATTGCATCGGGCTCGTTCGCTCAATCCGTCACAATCGGCGTCTCGATACCTTCGGCGACTCACGGCTGGGCTGGGGGGCTGAATTTTCATGCAGAGCAATCCAAGGCACGTCTGGAAGCCGAAAACCCTGACTTGAAGATTGTTCTGGTAACGGCAAACAGCGCGTCCGAGCAGGCAAACGATTTGGAAGACTTGGTAGCGATCCATAGTATCGATGCCCTGGTTATTCTACCTTTCGAATCGGCGCCGCTCACAGGTCCGGTTCGCAACGTTAAGCGCCGCGGTGTATTCGTAACCGTCGTTGATAGAGGTTTGAGCGAAGAGGGTATCGCCGACGTCTATGTGGCAGGTAACAATGCAGAGATGGGTCGCGTGTCAGCCGAGTATATAAAGGAAGCACTAGGCAATTCTGGCGACATCGTCGTGCTGCGCGGCATTCCAACCGTAATTGATACTCAGCGCTTCGACGGATTCATGGCAGAGCTAGAAGGCAGCAACATCAACGTACTGGACAACAAGTTCGCAAACTGGAATCGTGACGATGGCTTCAGTGTAATGCAGGACTTTCTTGCGCGCTTCTCGAAGATCGATGCGGTTTGGGCGCAAGATGACGATATCGCAATCGGTGTGATTCAGGCTGTGCGTCAGGCAAGGCGTCAAGACGATCTTTTTATCGTCGGCGGTGGGGGCATGAAAGACATGGTGAAGCGCGTTATGGATGGTGATGAGCTAACTCCAGTCGATGTGCTCTATCCACCAGCCATGATCGAGACTGCAATGGAGTTAACAGTATTGAAGTTCACCTCACAGATTCCAGTCAGCGGCGAATATATTCTTGGCTCCCCTCTTATCACTCGAGAGAATGCTGCCGATTATTACTTTCCCGATTCGCCGTTCTAAAGAGAGACGGCCTGCGGATTTAATTTCTCAATATTAGTGAAGAGATAGCAAAGCAACCTATGAAAACGATAAAAGGCCCAGCGGTTTTTCTGGCGCAATTCGCAGACGATGAATCGCCTTTCAACTCACTCGATGCAATTGGCTCTTGGGGAGCCGAGCGCGGATTCAAGGGTGTGCAGATTCCCAGCTGGGACGAACGCCTATTCGACTTAGCCACAGCGGCGCAAAGTGTAGATTACTGTGACGAAGTGAAGGGAACGCTCGCCGCACACAATGTTGAGGTCACGGAGCTTTCTACTCATCTACAAGGACAGCTGGTAGCGGTGCATCCAGCCTACGACGAAATGTTTGACGGTTTCGCCGCCGAGCATGTCAGAGGCAATCCAAAAGCGCGGCAACAGTGGGCGGTTGAGCAGATGCTATTGGCGGCAAAGGCTTCCAAGAACCTCGGTCTTACCGATCACGCTACGTTTCCTGGCGCGCTCGCCTGGCCTTATCTCTATCCCTGGCCACAGCGGCCTGCAGGCCTAGTCGAAACCGCGTTCGATGAACTAGCCAAACGCTGGCTCCCAATCCTGAATGCATTCGACGATGCCGGCGTAAACGTCTGTTACGAGATTCATCCCGGCGAAGACATTCACGACGGCGTCACTTTCGAGATGTTTCTAGAGAGAGTGAATAACCATTCCCGCTGCAATATTCTCTATGATCCAAGCCATATGGTCTTGCAGCAGTTGGACTATCTAGGGTTCATGGATGCTTATCAGGATCGGATAAAGATGGTCCATATTAAGGACGCGGAATTCAACCCGACTGCCAAACAAGGAGTCTATGGTGGATATCAGAGTTGGGTAGATCGCGCAGGAAGATTTCGCTCGCTCGGTGATGGTCAGGTAGATTTCAAGGCCATGTTCTCAAAACTAGCTGCTATGGACTTCGAAGGCTGGGCCGTCTTGGAATGGGAGTGCTGCCTTAAGCATCCCGAAGACGGAGCTAGAGAGGGCGCCGAGTTCATTCGTGATCACATCATTCACGTTACCGACAAGGCCTTTGATGACTTTGCGGATAGCGGCAGCGATGACGCGGCTAATAAAAGAATTCTAGGAATCGACTAGCCCTTGATACGGATTACACCATGACGGACAACACTTCAGTTCAGCCTAAGCTTAGACTCGGTATGGTAGGCGGCGGACAGGGCGCCTTCATTGGCGAGGTACATCGTATAGCCGCGAGGCTGGATGATAGATACGAATTGCTAGCAGGGGCACTCAGTAGCGACTCAATAAGAGCGGCCGCATCGGCGATAGAATTAGGCATAGACGCTGATCGAAGTTACGAAAGTTTCGAAGACATGGCTGTGGCCGAGGCCGATCGAGAAGACGGCATAGAGGTCGCCACCATCGTCACCCCTAATCATCTTCATTATCCTGCTGCTAGTGCGATGTTGCGTGCGGGAATTCACGTCATTTGCGATAAGCCTCTTACGGCGACCCTCGCTCAAGCCAAAGAGTTAGCCGAGTTGGCAAATGCTAGCGGACTCTTGTTCGCCGTCACCTATAACTACAGCGCCTACCCCATGGTTCGATTGGCGCGGCAGCTAGTAGCACAAGGCAGACTTGGCGATCTTCGTGTCGTGCAGGTTGAGTATCCGCAAGATTGGCTGGCTACTAACATCGAAGACGACGATCAGAAACAGGCAGCCTGGCGAACTGATCCTGAGAAAGCGGGCGCGGGCGGCTGCATAGGTGATATTGGAACCCATGCGTTTCATCTCGCGGAATTCGTCAGCGGCCTGAGGACAACTGAACTGCTTGCCGATCTGAACTCGTTCGTAGGCCAGCGTAAGTTGGATGACAACGCCAATATTCTCCTGCGTTTCGACAATGGCGCCAAAGGCAGCCTCTGGTCCAGCCAGATAGCGACCGGCAACGAGAACGCGCTACGTATTCGGCTCTATGGTGACAAGGCCGGCATCGACTGGTCGCAGGAAAATCCTAATTACCTGAGTGTCACGACTCTTGGTGGTAGCAAAGAAATACTGTCTAGAGCAAACGCCAGTATTCCCGGGACAACTGGTTATTCGGCGCGTCTGCCTGCCGGGCACCCAGAGGGTTTTCTAGAAGCCTTCGCCACACTCTATAGAGATATCGCCGAGCAATTGAATGCACGCAAGAGCAATCGAGAGTGTGACCCGGATGCAATGCTAGTCCCCGGCATAGTCGATGGCCTGCGGGGTATGGAGTTCATCGAGAAAGTAGTAGCATCAAATACCGCAGAAAACACCTGGCAGAAACTAGACTAGTAGCAGCCTCGATTGCATTGCGCTCAATAACTAACTACTTTTATATGCCAAGGTTGCGGCCCATGTCAGGCGACATTAATAGCAATAACTAACGTGAGGGCTCCGCCATCAAATTCACATTCAAACCCCTATTACTGTCTCTGTTTCTAATTTCTATGGTGAGCGCCACTTTCGCCACAGATGAGAGCGGGAAAAATTCTAAGGCTGCAGACAGTTCGGCCATTATCAATGGTACGGCAGGTTCGATTTCTACCTACCCCTGGATGGCCTATCTTGGCTTAGACACTGGTGAGCAATTTTGTGGTGCTAGTCTTATTTCTCCAACTTGGATTCTTGCCGCGGCACATTGATTCCTCAACGAAGCGGGTGATGCGATCGATCTCGAGACCGGTGCGCTCAGTGTGGTTTTCTTAAACACAGATACAACTACACCTCCCGGAGCTGGGGCGATTGAAGGAGCGATCGGGCAGATTATTATTCATCCAAATTACCAGCCAGATGTGGCCACGAGCTCGAACGCGAATGACTTCGATATTGCGCTCGTTGAGATCACGGCGGCAGTAGGCCTGCAGCCGGTGTCATTACTGTCAGCGGAAGCAGCGACTATCGATGCAGGCCTTGAAGCGATCATCATGGGCTGGGGAACTACGGCAGTAGACGAAACTAACGAATCCATCAATTCATCGGATACGCTTCTACAAGCTAGGCAGACGATAGTTGATAACAGCACTTGCCTAGATATTTATATCGACGGGATTACAGACAACATGATCTGTGCCGGCGGCAGTACTGCAGTATCGACTACCGACACCTGCCAGGGTGATAGCGGAGGCCCGCTCACTATCGTCAGCGGAAATTCGTTTGTGCAAGTGGGTATCGTAAGTTTTGGTGGTAGAGGGCACGACCGTTACGATTAGCTGGACTGAAGTGCCGGGTGCAACAGGCTACGTACTCTACTATGCTCCATTTCCAGCACAAGCGTCGATAGGTAGCCTGGATGTTGGAGCCCTAATTACTCTGTCTGGGGTTCTCGACGTGGGCACATCTCTCTATGTTGCCGTGCAGTCATATAACGTAGAAGGCCCCATCAATGTTTTCTCGAACGTAGAGATTTTCACAATCGAATAAGAGAGACCATTAAGACTAGCCGACATACTCGTAGGCTAGCTATCCGCTTTAGCCTTATTAAGCGAATTAACAGTTGTTTCTATGCCATTCACTACTGCCCTTGCCACTAACAAGAAGGACAGCTTTACGCGCTGCAAGAGAGGCAGCGCGTTGCTAGTATCCCAGCGGCGGCGCCAGGTCCTCATGCTCTCATTTTTATGCAGCAGTGCGTCGAAGCGGCTAGATACCTTTGCCAGCAGCAATGCCGCGAGAAACAGGAACAATATTCCTGGGATGATGGGCAGGATCAAACCCGCTATTCCGAGTAGGGTAAGCAGGCCAACCAAGACCAAACAGGCCCCCTTGTACAACATTGGCAGTAAACCATTTTCTGAATTCTTCTCGCTCATAGGCCCAATCTCCGCAACTAAATTTCTTCTATTACTCTTTATCAACTGTTCTGTATTCAATGCAGCTTCCGTACCAATAGTTAAGTTATTGAAATTATTAAATTAAAAATTCCATATTCAATGAGATTCGATTACCTAATGGTGAAATTGGCTAATTACTTACATTATTTCGTGTTTCTCAAAATGCCGTAGAAGGACTCGTAATTGGTCACTTTTTCGGCGATCGTTAGGGTAGAATGACGGCCCAGCAGTCACCAGCATTTCACCTAAGTAATTATTCCATGCCTCTAGTTCGCCTCGATAAAGTTGCTCTTAATTTCGGTACCCATATCCTTCTCGATGAAGTCGACTTCACGCTGAAGAAGGGTAGTAAAATTGGGTTGTTAGGCCGTAATGGCGCTGGCAAGACCACCTTCATGAAAGTCATCGCCGGTTCGATGCAGCCCGACAGTGGCGAACGCTGGCTTAGGCCCGGAGTAGAGGTCGCATGGTTAGAGCAGTCACTACCTGAAGCCGACGAGCAGTCTGTCTATGACATGGTAGCGGGCGGCCTCGCTGAAGTGGGTGAGCTCCTAAAGCAGTACCATCACATGATTGCCGACTACGAAAATGCCGACATGGCAAAACTCGAGCGTGTGCAGGGTGAGCTGGAAGCGAAGCAGGGTTGGAGCCTTGGGCAAAAAGTAGACACAGTCATTACACAGCTTCAATTGCCGGCAGACAAACTCATGTCTCAGTTATCCGGTGGTTGGCGCAAGCGCGTAGCCTTGGCGCGCGCACTGGTAAGAGAGCCAGAATTTCTTCTTCTCGATGAGCCGACAAATCACCTCGACGTGCCAGCGATAGAATGGCTCGAGAAACAACTGCAGGACTACAACGGCGCCGTCTTACTTGTTACTCACGACAGAACCTTTCTGCAGAATGTAGTTAACAAGATTGTAGAGATCGATAGAGGACACCTATACGAATTCGAAGGTACGTTTCAAAAATTCCTAGATTTTCGCGAACAGCAGTTAGCCAGCGAGGAGAGAGCGAACAAGTTATTCGATAAAAAGCTCGCCGAAGAAGAAGTTTGGATCCGCCAAGGCATCAAGGCAAGGCGCACGCGCAATGAGGGCAGGGTTCGTGCGTTAGAGGCATTGCGACTCGAGAGAGGCGCGCGCAGAGAGCTTGAGGGAAGCGCGAAATTCAAGTTGAACACCACTGAGAGTTCAGGAAAGATTGTGGCGGAGCTGGAAGGCATCAGCCATAGTTTTGATGAGCGTCCTGTTATCAAGGATTTTTCTACTACAGTCATGCGTGGCGACCGTATCGGCATAGTCGGTGCAAACGGTGCGGGCAAGTCGACGCTGCTCAAGATCCTGCTCGGTAAACTGACTGCAAAGGAAGGCACGGTAAAGCTCGGATCAAAATTAGAGGTAGCCTACTTCGATCAGTTGCGTGAACACCTCGACATGGAAAAGAATCTGATCGATAACGTGAGCGGCGGTTCGGACTACATTGAGATCAATGGCCAGAACAAACATGTGATCAGCTATCTCAGCGACTTTCTTTTTACGCCAGATAGAATTCGTACACCGGCCAAAGCACTCTCCGGCGGTGAACAGAACCGGGCGATACTCGCGAAGGTATTTAGCCGACCAGCGAATATACTGGTACTGGACGAACCAACCAATGATTTAGATATCGAGACTCTTGAGCTGCTCGAAGACATACTTTTGAAATTCGACGGAACGGTTTTGCTTGTTAGTCACGATAGGCAGTTCATGGACAACGTGGTTACAAGCCTCATGGTATTCGAAGGTGATGGGAAGATCGGTGAATATGTCGGTGGTTACAGTGACTGGGCACGCAGAGGGAACAGTTTGTTTAGTTTCGAATCCAGTGAGAAGGCAAGCGGAAAATCTATAGCGAAATCAGAAGAAAAAACTGTCGAGGTCAAAAAAACCCCGAGCAAGAAGCTCTCCTATAAGGACCAGCGCGAACTGGAGGCGCTACCTGCAAAAATAGAAGCGCTTGAAATAAGTCAGTCTGAATTAGAGCAACACATGTCGAAACCTGAGTTCTACGACAATCAGGACGACGGTGGAAAATCTGTAGAGGAAACGCTGAAGCAGATGGCGGATGTGCAGAGCCAGCTCGAGAAAGCCTATGATCGCTGGGAAGAGCTGGAGAAACTGCGAAACTCCTAAGTGGCGCAGCGCAGATTTGCGGTCACAGTGGGAGTCGCACGCCTTCGGCTGCAATATTGAATCCCTCGGATTTCACAAACCGACTCTCGTCACTCTCAGCATTCAGTAGGGGGTTCGTATGGTTAAAATGTATGAACCAAACCTTCGCACGTTCCTCACTCGATAATTCGCTTAGCGCGCTCATGCTTTCCGCAACGAAGGGATGTGGAACTTGAGACATGTCGCGACCGGGCAACTCCCCATCGTCATAGAAAGTCGCATCGATCAGTGCATAGTCTATAGAACTCACCAACTCGGCGAGGTCTGTATCCCACACCGACCACTTATTGATATCCGGAATAAATACAGCTGTCTTATTCGGTCCTGCTATCTTATAGCCCACCGTCTCGGAAAATTCGTCTCTATGGGGAACGAGAAACGGCGTAACGTCGATTCCGGTAAAGCTCTGTGCCTGCGCCTCTTGCAGCGCCTCGAGTTGAATATTCTCGAACTCGACTAACTGGCTCCATGGGCCATTGTTCTCTAGGAAATTACGCATGCGCGGCATGGCGTAGACCGGCTGGCTGGAAGCTGACATCGCCTCATGTCCGAAGAACATCAAGCCGGCATAGTGTCCGATATGAGCATGGGTGAGAAAAACGCCGGCAAGTTGAAAGCGCTCATTCGGTGCTTCCAGATCTAACGCGTACAGTTGCGGCGGAAGATTCGGCGTAGCCTCGAAGAGGAATTTCTGCCCAGAGTCCGGATTGATAACAGCAATCGACGTTGCTCCTCTACGTAAGCTAGGATCAATCCATCCAGGCAGGCAATGTTCTTCATAACAGCCTATCTGTGGATAACCAGCATCCTGCGCAACACCGAGTATGAAGATGTAAGGCTCGTCAGTCTGCGCTATGGCAACACAGCCATAAAGTACTGAAATGAATATAGCGATAATTTCGGCAAGAGTTTTCATTGGGACTCGATGGTTTCAGCTATTTTTTCTGCTGGCTTGAAATAGCTAGTTCTCCACAGTGCAACGGCTAAGGCAAGAAAGGGGATGGCAACCAACAGGCCGGTTGTTACTCCGCCGCCTCGCGCATCGAGAAAGCTCCAAACAGCCATGCCTGCGGCAATCTGCGCGGTGTAGAGAGCGGCCCATGGGAACATCCATGTACGCATTTTCCAGAATCCCCAGAAGCCCGCGCCGTACACGTACCAGTGCAGTAAGCCACCGGCCTTGGCAGCCCATCCGGTAAAGAGTAGACCGAACCACACCTCTTGATCCTCAGACAGAGGCTTTAAGAAAACATCCCAGGGTAAATAAATGAATGTCATATACGCACAGAACAGCATCAGCGCATTCATCCAGTGGGGGCGAGTCTTCAGGTTGGCTAGTAAGGAGTTCAAGAGTTGCATATTAGTCACCAATCAATATGATTGTGTCGCCGATTTTCAAATCGCCGTCTTCTAGAATAATCGCTCGCAGGCCGGCCTTCTCTTTCAGTTCTGGTAGAACCGAACGATGGACGGTGGCGGCAAGAAAGGCGCAGGGATCGCAGTCTTCAATGCCCTGACATAACGCGCTGCCTAGCTTAAATTGCTTACCAATCAGTCCGCGGAGATCGATACCGCTGACTAATACATTGCGTCGAAAATCCGCGTAGTCTATCTCGGTATTGTTGTGCTCTAGAAAACCAGCAAGCTCTTCCTTGGAGATCAAGCTGATGTGATTCGCTGGAACTTGGTCTCCCACTGCTAGGAATTCCAAGGCACGCTCGTGATAGCGATCGCCGACTATGCCTTTCCCCGCCTCGAGTTTCGCAGCCTCTATTTCGTATGGCTGTTCGCGCCGCGTTTTTGTTATGAAGATGTTTTCTACTGTTGCGCTCATGTTCATTCTTTCATTTTCGCGTAATTAAAAAATGCTAGTTGTTGGACTCTACACTCATACTGATGCCATGGGTCATTGAAATGTCACCAAGACTGGCGAGGTCGATGCAGGCAACGTTGTAGCCATATTCGTTCGAATTCTTGCGTCGTTGATGATGAGTATAGATACCACAGATGGAACAGAAGTAGTGGCGCGCGACGTGGGTGTTGCACCGATAAAGGCTTAACTTATCGGTTCCTTTGGTAACTGTAAGATCGGCAAGCAGGGCAGTTGCCATGATCGCGCCCTTGCGCGTGCAGAGTGGGCAATCGCAGCGCTTGAGGCCTTCGGGGCCTGCCTCGCTGCGTACTTCGAATTCGACCGTGCCGCCATGGCATGTGCCTTTCAGAGTTTGCACCATTTATACCTAGCTAGTCTGAGAGTAGAGCCATAACGGCGCCGGCTGGGTCTTTGATCACGCAGAAATTGCTGCCGCCCATTCTTCGCGGCCCGTCTAAAACTTCGCCGCCTAGTTTCTTGCATTTCTCTGCGCTGTCGGCAACGCTCTCTACTCGAACATAGATTAGCCACTGGCTGGGAATATTGGCGTTACTACCACGAGAATGGCACACACCGGCAATCGTATCTTGAGTGTCTGGTAAGTTAATATTGAAGTCACTGTAGGAGCCCATATCCACTTCGCTGCTAGACCAACCTACTACCGAGGTATAAAAATTCCGTACATGACTGGCATCGTCAACAGTAAGATCCATCCACTCGATACGACCGATATTGGAAGGCTTCTCCTCGACAACTACTTCTGATTCTTCACTGCTGTTTTCGGTTTCATCAGTCATTAGATTCTTGTCCTATGTGTGAGGGTGATTGATAATCTTCATCTAGAATATGGGTAGGTAGTCCGTCTAGGCTAACTAAGTTTTTCTCGCGCCAGTATTCCTCGATGCCTTCGTCACCTCGGGAGGCTAGCCATCTATCCATATTATCGCGCGAACCGGTAAACTCATACAATGGTACACCGAAGCCGCAGGATGTTTGCGCTAGCTCAATGGTAAAATCGACATACTGTCTTGCGGTGGCATGAGGTTCAAAAAGTTTCGACAGTTCATCCCATTGTTCGTCTCGAGGGTGAGCGGCAACCGCTTTGCCATACAAACGGAGAATCTTGGGGTTGCCGTCGAAGGCGCAAAACATGATTGTCATGCGCTCATTCTGTGCCAGATGAGTAGCCGTCTCGTTCCCGCTGCCGGTGATGTTTAGCCACGCGATACGATTAGATGAAAGCACTCGCAGGCTGTCCCAACCCTTGGGCGAAACATTGATAGTGCCGTCGTTGGCCGCGGTACCGATAAAGAAAAGTTTCTGCTGCTTAATAAAGGCGATATGTTCTTTTGCTAGTTCATCGTAACGACGAGCCATAGTGGTACTTCCTGTTACTGGATTGCAAAAAAGCTATCAGGGCGATAATTCCATCTGATTACTAACTGATCTTAGTCAGAAAGACTAAAGACGTATAGTGCATTGCCGTTGCTTGGATGCCTGATATCCGGCGCGACAACTCTTGGGACAGTTCGTGGACTAACTCCGCGCGCTCCCATCGCGGTAGTTACCGCAATATACTGCTTGCCGTCTATGGCAAAGCTAACCGGGTGGCCCTGCACTGATGTGCCAAGCCGTGTCTCCCAGAGTATCTCACCATTACGCGCATCGAAGGCTCGGAAGCGACGATCGAGGTCGCCAACGAACACAAGGTTTCCCGCTGTGGATATAGTTCCTGTCAAGAAGGCCGCTCGTTGTTCGTAACTCCAGACCTCTTCCATAGAATCTACGCTATATGCTGCGAGTTTGCCCATATTACCGTCTGAACCTGGCATTTCGAACCAGCGGCGATTTGCCGCCGTGCCACCCGCACCCTGCACCAGCGGCACTTCTCGTGCCGATATTTCCAAGCAAGACTGACTAAGAGGAATAATTAGATTCGCGCTAGGTTCGTGATAGGTCATAGAGTGCCAGTCTTTTCCGCCGGCTGTGCTCGGGCAAACGCTTATCCATTCGTCCAGTTGCGCATTGGCAATGTCATCACGATAGGTAACCGCTCCAGTCACTGGGTCTATGTTAGTGAACGCGTTCTGAAAGATGGTCTCCAGATGGGAGATGAACTCACCACTCACTCTATCGTGCTTCCAAAGAATGCCGTGCTTGCCGATTGAGAAAACGAGTTTGTCATCGCCACGGTCAATCAGGACACGTTCGAAAACCTCGTCAAGATCCAGCGCCTCGGCGGGCACGTGCTGGAAAAACCAATCGAGAGAACCGTCATCCACATTGATGGCTACTGTGGAATTGGTGAATAGACCGGTATCGAAGATGGAGAGATTTCGACTGGCCGGCATCCACGGTTTTTGCTGTGCGGTTCCCCAATAGGTGATTTTTAGCTCAGGATCGTAACTTCCCGTAATCCAAGTCTCGCCGCCCGCACGAAACATGTCATCTATGTTGCCCCAAGTATCACCGCCGGGATCACCGCTTTCGGCGATGGTGTTAAAGCGCCATAGCACCTCACCATTGTCTGCATCTACCGCGCTGATATAGCAGTCTTCCTCGATGTAGCGAGAGCAACCTAACAGGCCTTGGATGATTTTACCATCGGCCACTATAGGTCCGCTGGAATTTCCGAAGCCCTTGCTGCCATCGGCGATTTCTGTTTCCCAAACCGGTTCGCCTGTACGCGCATCGAGTGCCAACAATCGCGCATCGGTTGTGGCGTGAATAATCTTATCCTCATAGATGGCGATGTTGCGCATGTCCTCGCTATCCTCTGGACCCGCGTGATGCTCCCAGATTAGCTCGCCAGTCTTCCCATCCAATGCTTGAATTATGTTGCTAGGATTGATCAGATAGATGGTGCCGTCGTACACCAGCGGCGAAGGCTCCGAGTCGCCATCGTGCATACTCCAGACCCATTCCAGTCGCAGGTCACCCACGGTGTCCACATTGATCTGATCGAGAGGACTATAGCTCCAGGCCTGATAGTTGCGGCGCAACATCGGCCAGTCATCGGGAGCCGGGTTGGTGAGCATCGCATCTGAGATCGGCCGAAAATTTTCCACAGTGCCAGCAAGGATTACACCGGTAGGTGCAACGCTTTCCGGTGGCGCAATCAAATTCGCTGCGCCGGGAATATTGATCGCTAAGGGGTAATCGGAACTTGCTGTTAGCAGGGAATTGCTGTCGGCGACTCCGCTGCTGCGCATGACGTGAGCAACGATATTGATATAGTCATCATCGCTAATAGCAGCATTCTCGCCGGGAGGCATATTCGCTTTGACGTAGTTATAGAAGTCACCCGGCGATTGCATCCCCCAACTTGCAAGAAATGCCTGCCCGCTTAGTATCGGGCCTAGCGCGCTGCCTTCGAGACCAGCACCATGGCAGGCCGCGCAGTTCGCGGCGTAAGCCTGGACTCCAGCTTCCGCCTGTGAGCTGAAGCTGGCAACAGAAGTGGCTGCACTCTCAACTACACTCTCTTCTTCAATCTCGTTCTCACCGCCGCAGGCAACGAGCAGACCCAACCCAAGTATTCCTAACGTATGATTTCTTAATTTCATTTTTAGCAATACCCCTTGTGTTTATAGGCGTCGAACTCTGCTCATGGCGACTAATCGCGTCTAGTCAGGAAGAGCAAATACATAGACTGCATTTCCAGAACGCGGATACTTGATCTCAGTAAGAATTACACCCGGCACTGCGCGGGGGCTAGTTCCGCCAAGCGCTGCCGTCACTGCGATATATTGCTTGCCATCTACTGCGAAGGAAACTGGATGGCCTTGCACAGACGTGCCTAGTCTAGTTTCCCAAACGATCTCGCCTGTAGTTACATCGAAGGCCTTGAAGCGTCGATCCAGATCGCCAACGAATACCAAATTGCCGCCGGTGGACATCGTGCCAGTATGAAAAGAGGCGCGTTGCTGATGGCTCCACACTTCTTCCATGGTATCTACGTTATAAGCGCCGATCTTGCCGAGGTTGCCATCCGTTCCGGGCATCTCGAAGAATTTACGGCTAGCAGCGAGACCACCACCACCCTGTACTAACGCCACTTCTCTTGCCGCGTTCTCCAGACAAGTCTGGCTAAGTGGTGCGATCATGGTGCCAGTAGGCGGATGGTAGGTCATCGAATGCCAGTCTTTACCTCCGGCGCTGCTTGGGCAGGCTGATGTCCACTCGTTTAGCTTCGCATTCTGAATATCTTCGCGATAAGTAACCAGACCAGTCTCATCGTCGATGTCGGTGAAGGCATTTTGAAAAACAGTTTCCTTGTAGTCTTGAAATTCACCCGAGACTCTGTCGTTCTTCCACAGAATACCGTACTTGCCTAGCGAGAAAACCAATTTCTCATCACCACGATTCACCAAAATCCGCTCGAATACCTCATCGAGATCTAGCGCTTCAGCTGGCACGTGTTGGAAGAACCAATCAAGTTCACCAGTGTCGGTGCTCACTGCAACCGTCGAATTCGTGAACAGGCCCACGTCATCGATCGTCAGGTGACGACTAACAGGTACCCAAGGCTTCTGCTGCGCAGTGCCCCAATAGGTAAGCTTGAGATCGGGATCGTAGCTGCCCGTAATCCATGTCTCGCCACCAGCACGAAACAAATTAGGTAGCTCACCCCAGGTATCACCGCCGGGTTCATTCGCCTTGGCGATAGTGTTGAAGCGCCACTCAAGCTCGCCAGTGTTGGCGTCGTGTGCGCTTATATAGCAGTCTTCGGGTATGTAGCGTGCACAACCCGCGAGGCCGAGAATGACCTTGCCGTCGGCAACGATGGGCCCGCTAGAATTAGAGAAGCCCTTACTGGCATCGGCAACCTCTGTCTCCCAGATCTGCTCGCCGGTGCGTGCATCGAGTGCTATCAAGCGCGCATCGGTAGTAGCTTGAATGATCTTGTCGTTATAGATAGCAATATTACGCATGTCCTGACGATTCGCCGGACCCGCCCAATTCTCCCAGATCAACTCGCCTGTAGCCGCATCCAGAGCCTGGATGACATTGCCCGGGTTAATCAGATACATAATGCCGCCATAGACTAGTGGGGCGGGCTCTGAATCACCCTCATACATGTTCCAAACCCATGCTAGGGTCATGCCGCCGACGTTGTCGGTGTTGATCTGATCCAGTGGGCTGTAGCTATGGCCGTAGTAGTTGCGGCGGTGCATGGGCCAGTCGGCCGGATCTGGATTCTCCAGCATGGCGTCAGTAACAGGAATAAAGTTCTCTACAGTACCGGCTACTGTTATGCCCTGCGGAGGCTCAGGCTCAGGGCGTGAGCGTCGCTCTACAACCTGGGAGATATTGTCCGCGATCTCAAAATCTGTGCTCGCAGTGAGCGCTTCAGTAATCGTGTCTACGCCATTGGAGGACAATATATGCGCGACAATATTGGTGTAATCCTCATCGCTGATACCGTCGTTCCCGCCTGGAGGCATATTTGCTTGAATATTGTTTAGCAGCAGGGCTGGAGTCTGCGTGCCCCAGCGCTGTAGAAAAGAGTTGCCGGAAAGTATCGGCCCCAGAGTCGTGCCTTCTAGGCTCGCGCCATGGCAGGCAGCGCAATTGCTGGCGAATGAGGCCGCTCCCTCTTCCGCTTGCGAGTTAAACGTCACCGAGGCGACAGAGTCTTCTGCAGGCGCGGTACTCTCTCCACCGCAGGCAGCGAGTAGCAGAGCTAGGGTGGATGCGAAAAGTGCGCGAGTCGTATTCTTATTGATTATTTTCATGCTAGACCTCGATTAATTTCTGGCAAAAACCCAACCGCGCAATTCGCCGGGAGGGTTTGTTTCGCTGTGCACTTGGATATACAGCTCGTTATTACGCAGTGCCGTGACCTGCTCATCGCTGAGCTCCAATACCGCGCTGATCTCGCCTCCAGTCATCTTTGTCACCTCGAGCTGATGTACGACAGGGCCGGGTTGAGCTGGGGGCCCATTGTGCACATGGGCCATGGTAGCGGCGGAGTTCATGCCAGCGAAATCGCCAGTGACTGTGAGGGTATTTCCGTTAAGAGTCAGAATTACCTCACCCTCGCCAGTTATCGTAGTAACTGTCTGTGGGGTGGTGGGCATGGGCGACAACCTGGCTCTAAAGGTTTCCGACTGTGCCACTGCACTTACAGAAAAAATCAATGCGAGTGTGCAGGCTGTAGATGTTACAAGTTTGGAAAAAGTCTTGTGGCCGAGTTTCATAGCTACCTCTTGGCGCGTTTATTCTTATAGGGTTAGTGCTAGCAATTAGATTAACTAAAAGTAGGAAGAGAAATTACCATTAACTGAGGTAAATAGGAACGTATGACCGTTGTTTTGGGGCTTCGCACTTACACAGCGACTCTGTTTAAAGCTAGATAAAAGATGAATCGCAGAAAATGACGCCATCGGCCATAAGCAATGAAATACAAGATCGATCTAGACAACCCCGGCCGCTAAGTTGTTATTTTATGAGTGCCCCTAATGTGCAAAATTTTCCTAATTGGCAGCGTCATATTCTTGCCTTTTGTTCATTAGTGAGTAGCGATGTAAGTTCCAAGTATGATCATCAAGATCAGAAACTTCGCGACTTGCCTCGCAGGCTTTCTTTCTTCTAATTGATTCTTCATGGACACAAGCCTATTAGAGGCTAGTGACTATTGGAATGGTTCGGGCAATCCATACCAATCTATGCAGGTTGCACAGAATAATATTCTAGGTCTGTTTGGAACTGACTTGTGAGGCTACTATTAAGGGATAGGGCTTTAGTGCGTGCTTATTGATCTATTTTTTGAGGTGCTGAAGGTATTTCAAGAATTACGCTCTTGTCTCTTATTCCCAATAGTGGAATGCCACAAATATACTTCAGTAGTAATAAAGCCTAGGAGGAATGTTGGTAATCGTGTGATTCCAATAATGGGTGAAGCGGTTAAAAATTGTGGCGGTATCGCGGCTCCAGCTAATTCCGTGTAATAAACAATCAGAGTGGACATGGCATAGTAGCGTGCAAGAAACATTATAGAGGCGAGAAAGTAGAAAACTGATATTGAAAGTGTTATTGAAAAATTGAAATGTTCTCTGCCAATATAGGAGCTTACTAGCACGGCGAAAGATGCTGACATCCAATAGTTGAACAGCGAGTCCATCTGACCGGTCACGTTAATAATAAGCTCGGCGATCTCATAGGAGGACATGATTTGATTCATAGTATTGGAAACCCTCTTATTTATTTAGTTTCAAAATCTCGAGATAGATAACGCTTTTGTATTGTTAGGAAGCAATCAGGTTGCCTTCCTTTTTACTGGGAGTTGTTTCCCAGTGCGGCCAGCACAATTCGCGCCATCTCTTTATGCCCCTCAGCCGTTGGGTGGAATCGAATTCCGGTGTTCGCAGCTTGGGCGCCATTGATCCAACTTTCAGACGTTGCGCAGGGCCCATGACCGTTGGCGAGGACATAAGCATCAGCAATCAGGCTACGCTGGTCTGCTGTGACGCTCACGAAGGCATTCTCGAGTTTCTGACCAAGTGCGGCCAGATAGACAGTGTCGTTGGAACTCAGTTCGAGCTCGCGGCAATTTATTGCATCTGCTGGGAAGACTCGTGGATAGGCCACGAGCACTAGGATAGCTTGTGGCGCCTTAGCGTGAATGGCATCGAGCATCGCAGTAAGCTGGGCAGGAAGTTGGGCTAAAGCTTCGCTGATCGCTGCCTGATCGAGATTGGCAGTACAGTTTTCTACTGGCGCTTTACCAGCGCAGGCGAAAGTCGATGAGGTGAAGCGTATGTCATTGCCACCGATGGTGACGGTCACCAGCGCCGTGTCGCGGCTGACGGCGTCGATCTGTGGGGCGGCATCACGCTGAGTAGAGTTAACAATATTAGGAATAGTCGCACCGCTGCAGCTCACATCAGTGAGCGCGAGACCCAGTTCGGCTGCGACGAGGTGCGGGTAATTGTGATCCGAGCGTCCGCAGGCGCCTAATTGAGTAGCAACGCCTGGCCCTGCTGCGAACGAACTGCCAAGCGCGACATATTTGGCACCCTGCGCAAGTTCCGCGTTCTGAGAGAACGCTGTAGTGGCAGCTAATAGTGAACAGCATAGTGTTATACATGATGCGATAGAGGTGATTAGCTTTCCCATGGAATTCTCCTAGATTAATAAGTCGCGTCTTTGCGCATCCGAAATAGACCAGATTGTTATGGAGCTTCGCCAACAACGTCAAACTTTATCCCAAGCCGGGGCACCACCACTACCGATAGAATTTTACTTTTTTTGCGAGCCCGGCTGAGTGCGGTAACAAATCTTCGCATATCGGCTCGATTTCTTTTCACTCTGCTAATTGCAGGTCGGGAAATGTCGTAAGTTCCGCATTTTTTGCAGCTCAGAAGCAGTCGATTTCCTGCGTCCATTTCCGTGCTCTCAACTTCAATACTACAACTAATACACTCAGCCATTTCTATTACTCGTTATGCGCACGCAGCGCTTGTGTGTTGATTATGTGTTGCATTCTACTCAATTACCGACAATCTAAGTACTATAGAAATACTGATTTCACCTTCCTCAATAGTAAACTCCGACTGACCGAACGATCTAGGGGTACTGATTTTTCCGACTAAAGACTCACTTAGCATCGTATACACGATTGCATTGGTAGAAAGTGCAATCGCGTTAAGAGAGGCCGCTAGCGTGAATTCGTCCGCTTCTGTAGGCTCGAATAGCATAGAGAGCTGGTATTCCCCAAATTCATAAGTTATTGGCTTCCCGAATTCTATGGGTTTTGAAGTCCGAATTTGGCTCGAACTCCCGTTGAATCGGTGGCCCCAGAGACAGATGTAGGAACCATAGCTATAAATAGTGCCTTTAGTACAAGCTTAAATCTCATAGATTACGCCCTAAGACAAAGATCGCCAGAATAATAAAAGCGCAAAGCTGAAAGGAATAAATGTACTTTGATTTCGGATCAAGTTTCTCAGACGCTTTTGATCTTTAGTCTGCGCCGGTAGATTTTACGCCGTCACTCAAAATAACTGACTGCGCACCCGATCTCTCTATCATTTTCACAATAGCAGATTGGATAGTTTCATCCTCTCGTATATCAGCTGCAGTAGTGAATTTTTCCGATTGTGGCTCCGCGCCTTCTTCAGCTACCAGTACAAGGAGAACCTCAGTTGCTAAATTATCATTTGGCCCTAAATAGGTGATTTCAATTGTTGGGTAGCCTTGAAACCCCATTTTCGCTTTCTTAACTATTCTCTTTTTAGATTTTTCCAAATTCATAATTATTTTCTTT
>CAJXQP010000027.1 GCA_913058275.1 uncultured Gammaproteobacteria bacterium
AGATCAGCCTCGGTCTCGTGGGCTCGGAGATGTGTATAAGAGACAGGTTTACATAGTGTATGTCATCTAGGTCGATAGCTTGATTCACATGACTATGCCCATACACATGAATCGTCGGACTTAACTGCCTCACCTGCACTCCCAAGGCTTCACTCCCTAGCACCGGGTAAACGTTTCTTCGTTTTTCAGGTATTCCAGCAGGCATAACATCTATTCTTGGCAAGAAGTGCGAAAAACTTATTACTGTCTTGCTCCTAGTGTTTAACTTAGGAATATTCAGTTTAAGAAAGTACTCCGAAACATCTTGGCTTTCGGCTAAGTGCTCAGGCCATGAGCATGCTCGGAAGTCGCGCCACGCCCTGCGCAGGTGTCGGCATGGCTCCCCGAAAGAGAAATCGTACCAAGAATACAGGGGCACGAAACTAATATCAGGCAGTTCGAAAACCCCTGTATGAACGCCACAGGACTTACAAAGCTCAATTACCGCTTCGAACTTATCCACAGAACAGTCGAAATCATCTTCGCGTACCCAAAGCTCATGATTACCCGGCACAAACAATACCCCCTTAAAACTTGCTGCTAGCGAGACGAAGACTTGCTCTAGCAACGGCATCTTATCCGTCACGTCGCCGGCGAGAATTAGGATATCGTCTGCGTATTCTTTAGAGTCCAGATCGAGAATCCAAGCTAGGTTTTCGGCATAGTCGACATGGATATCCGAAACGGCAAATACCCTCATTTAGCCTTCTTCGTAGATTTCGCCGAGTGCCCTAGATGCTCTTTAACAAACTCCGCCAATAACAAATACTCTTCTCTGCGCGGATCTGACTTGCGCCAGGCCATGCCTACTTCTCTAGACACATTCTCATTGGAGAAATGTTTGAGCTGTAGATGCGTCTCACCTAGAACATCGGCATCAACTGACATCGCAGGCAATAATGTCATGCCTAAGCCATTTGCTACCATCTGCACCAGGGTATGCAAACTCGTTCCCTGATAGACAAGATTAGTGTCAGCGCTCTCTAATTTGCAAGCCTCTAAAGCATGATCGCGAAGGCAGTGCCCTTCCTCGAGGAGTAGTAGGCTCTGCCCACGCAGTTGGTGCAGCTTTACTTGTTGCACCTTCTCTAATTCGTGGCCTGGAGGAAGACACAGCAAGAATTCGTCTTTAAACAGACTCACGGTCTCCATATCAGGCAGTGGAAAGGGAAATGCTAGGATGATTAGGTCCAGTTGTCCTTGCTGTAATTGTTGCACGAGTTCGGCGCTCATCTCTTCTTTTAGATAGAGCTTCAGCCTATCAAAACTCTTGCGAAGGTCAGAGAGAATGGCGGGCAGTAGAAATGGCCCTATAGTTGGAATTACCCCTAGACGCAGGTCACCTACAAGCGGTGCCTCATGAGCGCGAGCGATGCCTACGAAGTCCTCAACGTCGCCCAAAACGATTCGAGCTTGCGCCAAAAGCTTCTCACCTAGAGAGGTAATCAGCACCGTCTTCTTGTTGCGCTCGAAGACCTTTACACCGAGTTGGGATTCGAGCTCCGCTATCGCTGCACTTAGGGTGGACTGCGTGACATGACAGGCCGCTGCGGCCTTACTGAAGTGCCTGTGTTCAGCTACTGCACAGAGGTATTTGAGCTGCTTAATCGATGGATTCATGACCAAAATCATAATCGATAAAAACGATCAAAGCACTCAAAAAAATCAATTAGATTTGATATTCGAATTGACGTAGAGTAACCCCGATTAAATGATCCTCGACTTGTTGCTGGCAAATCGATAAAGAAGCTTCAGGGCAACACGGGATCCGCATTAGCTAATTGCAAACCACTAGGAGAAACAACATGTCATTGAAAGGTTCAAAGACAGAAGAAAATTTGAAAGCTGCATTCGCAGGCGAATCGCAAGCGAACCGTCGCTACCTCTATTTCGCCCAGAAGGCTGACGTCGAAGGTTACAACGATGTATCAGCACTTTTCCGCTCTACAGCTGAAGGCGAGACTGGACACGCACACGGCCATCTTGAGTATCTCGAAGAGGTTGGTGATCCAGCTACTGGCATGCCTATTGGCGGCACTGAAGATAACCTTAAGTCAGCCGTTGCCGGTGAAACTCATGAGTACACCGACATGTATCCTGGCATGGCAAAAGATGCCCGCGATGAAGGCTTTGATGAGATTGCCGACTGGATGGAGACTCTAGCGAAGGCTGAGCGCTCACACGCCAATCGTTTTCAGAAAGCATTGGATGCCTTGGACGACTAGTCCGGCACCCTCTCGAGTTGCTGGCATCAAATTGATGCCAGCGGTTTGAAAATCACCGTACGAGCTCGCGCCGCTCAAATCAAAGCTCTACACTATTAATAAGAGTTTCGTTATTTAAGTACAGACTTCGAAGTACTAATTTCACAGAATCGAGTTTCTTATGTCCGATCAAAGCAGAGAAGGCGGTCTGAGCGCGCCCACCAGACATCCGCTCAACCAAAATGATCCCGTGTTTTGGGATGAAGACAATCTCAACAAAGAGCTAGAGCGTGTCTATGACATCTGTCACGGTTGCCGGCGCTGCGTCAGTCTTTGCAACGCGTTCCCGACACTGTTTGATTTAGTGGACGAAAGCCCAACACTGGAAGTAGATGGTATCGATGTTGCCGACTACAGCAAGGTAGTCGATCAGTGCTATCTCTGTGACTTGTGCTATCTCACAAAGTGCCCCTATGTTCCGCCTCATGCATGGAACGTCGACTTCCCTCACCTAATGCTACGAGCCAAGGCCGTCACATTTAAGAAAGGGGAAAGCAAATTTCGCGACAACGTCATCACCAGCACCGACATGATCGGCAAAGTGGCGACGAAGCCCGTTATCAACTCCATTGTCAATGGCGCTAATAAAAATGGTGTTCTGCGCGGCTTACTCGACAAGACAATGGGCATACACAAAGATGCCAAGCTCCCTGAATATACAAACCAACCGGCGCGCAAAAGGCTCGCAGCACACATCTACGACCCGGCGAAGGCTGACCCAGATACCAACACTGATCGCGAACAAGTAACTTTGTTTACGACCTGCTACTGCAATTACAACGAACCATCGATAGCGGACAGCGTGATCAAGGTGCTCGAACACAATAATATCAAAGTAAACCTCGCAGCGAGAGAACATTGCTGCGGTATGCCGAAGTTAGAACTGGGCGACCTAAAGACAGTCACTCAGCTGAAGGACAAGAACATCCCCTCGCTGTATGAGATGGTGAAAGCTGGCAACGTGATTGTGGCAGCGGTTCCTTCCTGCGTTTTGATGTTCAAGCAAGAACTGCCTCTTATGTTTCCCGAAGATGAAAAGGTGCTTGCCGTAGCAAAAGCGTTCTATGACCCATTCGAATACCTACACAAATTACACAAGGCCGGGAAATTCAATATTGAGTTCAAGAACACCCTAGGCAACGTCAGTTACCACGTGGCCTGCCACCAGCGCGTACAAAACATCGGCCCAAAAACCAAACAGATTCTCGAGCTTATTGAAGAGACCAACGTTAAGAATATCGAGCGGTGCTCGGGCCACGATGGCACCTACGGTGTTAAGTCAGAGACCTTCGAATTTGCCAATAAAATTGCCCGCCCTATCGTTAAAAAGATTCGAGAACAGGCTCCTGATTTTTATGGCAGCGACTGCCCAGTTGCCGGCAAGCACATTGAAAACAATTTGGATAACGATCAGAAAGCTATCCACCCCCTTGACCTTCTCTGCCATGCATATGGCATATAGAAAACGAATACGCTAGATTTAGGATTAAGACGAATGAAAAAACTTAGCATCAGCGACCTAATGAGTATTGAGGCCTACAGCCAACAACGCCCGGCGATTCGACAGGCTATGATGGAGCATAAGAAGACACGACGCGTCCCTCTAGGCCCGAATGCAATGCTCCACTTCGAAGACTATATGGTCATGCGTTACCAGGTACTGGAGCTAATTCGTGTCGAGAAAATCAGTGGCGAAGCAGACCTCCTCCAAGAGTTGGCAGCGTACAACCCACTTATTCCCGATGGCAAGAATCTGAAAGTAACATTCATGCTTGAATTCCCTGATGAAGCAGAGCGAAAGATTCGCCTGAGCCAATTAATAGGCATAGAAGAATTAATCTCTATTCAGATCGATGGCTTCGATCCGGTTTATCCCATCGCTAATGAAGACCTGGCTCGCTCCACTGATGAAAAGACTTCTGCCGTGCACTTCCTTCGTTTCGAGTTCGCAGATGACATGATCGCTGCGGCGAAAGACGGCGCGCCATGGGTGCTACGCAGCAAGCATCAAAACTATCAACACAGCAGCGACCTCCTTCCTATTGAGGTCAGCAACTCTCTGATGCGCGACTTCGCCTGAAACATCCATCACGGTGAAAGTACCGAGATTCACCGCATCTAGCATAGTTGTTGCTACTGCCCTATTCGGGTAATATCTTGCGCTCTACCAATCCACTCAGGGAACGAATCTGCCTCGCAGCAGACGATCTATTTGCACTGAGATGCAGCGCCAGTGCCGCCGAGTCGCATAAGCGGAACGCGGCCTAAAGAGGAATTCCAAATGATACTTACTAGACTACCCCGCAAACTACTCTGCCTCACTGCAGCGGTTTGTCTGAGCACTGCAGCAATAGCCGATCACCACGGTGGCGGTCATGAGAGTTCAATAAAGATGATTGACTCGAATAATTTTGGCATCGACCAGTCCGAGATTCAAAGCATACGCGAGCAGATGCAAGCAGCCGTAGATGGCGGCTTCGTTTCTGGAAATATTATCCTCGTTGGTAATAGCGAAGGCGTTGGCGTGTTAGAGACTGTTGGTACTCAGGGACGTGATCAAACTACCCAAATGAATGATCAAACGCTATTCCGCATCTACTCTATGACCAAGCCAATCGTCAGCGTGACAACGATGAGCATGGTAGAAGATGGCTTAATAGCCATTGAGGATCCTGTTTCAAAATATATTCCTGAATACGCCAACATGCAGGTCATCAACGAAGAAACTGGCGATATCACGCCGGCCAAAAACGAAATGACCGTACAAGACCTGCTTACTCACGAGTCTGGTTTGATCTACGGCATTTTCGATCCGCAAAGCGATTTGGGTCGCCAGTATTTTGGAGCCGGCTCACTCCGCTTCGACATTACAGCGCTTGAATTGGCACAGAACTTAGCTGCTCTTCCCTTACGTTTCGAGCCCGGTACGAAATGGCACTACTCGCGCTCTACCGACGTACTCGGTGCGGTTATAGAAGTTGCTGCTGGCAAGCCCTTAGACGTTCTTCTTAAAGAGAGAATATTCGATCCCCTAGGAATGGATGAGACTTCGTTCTACGTAGATGCATCTAAGGCAGACCGCATTGCGAACTCCATCCATGGTGAAATGGGCGATCCACTTGACGTACAGCCAATGCTGTCCGGCGGTGGAGGACTACATTCAACGACTGAGGATTACGTACGCTTCGCTCAGATGTTGCTGAATGGTGGAGAGTACAACGGCTCACGAATCATCAGTGAGGCTACACTCGATGCGATGAAGCAAAAATTTATCGGCGACGATGTAAATCGCGATGCATTCTTCTTCGGGCCAACTGGTGATTGGGGCCTTGGTTTTCACCTGCAGCCTATTCCCGGAGCAGACAACGATGGTCCATTCAACTTCGGTTGGCAGGGAGTTGGCGGCACGGTATTTATCGTCGATCCGGTAAACGATTTCTTCATGCTGTACATGGCCCAAGTACGAGGCGGACCGCAAGGCGCTCCTATGGACCTCACGCTATCTCAACGTGCCGTATATGAAGCAATGCTCGACTAGATAGTCTCAGTTAGAGTCTTCTGATAAAGAAAAGGCCGGTGTTGCTAGCAACACCGGCCTTTTTTATGACATAGAAGAACAGAAAGGAGATTTCAGTTTAATTCAGCAAATCGTACTTGCGCAGATAGCCGCGTAGTTGGTGATAACTCAAGTTCAGAAATTCGGCCGCCTTCTTCTGATTGAACTGATTCTGCTCCATCGCCTGATTAAGGAGATTGATCTCGAACTCTTGTACCTTGTTCTTGAAATCGAAAGAATCTGCAGAGGACAAATCAGGTGTAACCACGCTGCTCTTGCCCGCGCTACCTGAGTCCTCTGTTGCGCGACCGCTTGCACTCGACCTTAAGCGATAAGGCGATTCAAAGGGATTGAAGACTAACTCGGTGATATGTCCGTTACCATTTTGGTAAACCGCGCGCTCGATTACATTTTTCAGTTCCCGAATGTTTCCAGGCCAGGAGTATTTACCAAGCGCCTTCTCTACCTTGTCGGAAAACCCAGCGAAGAATTCTCCGCCAATTTCTTTCACCATGCCTACGGCAAAATATTCAGCGAGAATCAAAATATCCTCTGCACGCTCTCGCAGCGGAGGCAACGTTACGACATCAAATGCGAGCCTATCCAACAGATCTTCCCTGAATCGCCCCTGACTAGCCAGATCTGGAAGATCTTCGTTCGTTGCCCCTACGATTCTTACATCTACTGTGAGTGTTTCGTTGCCACCCAGCCTCTCAAATTCACCGTATTCTATTACCCTTAGTATTTTCTCTTGAACGGGCATCGGCGTGTTGGCCAGCTCATCCATGAACAGGGTGCCGCCGTGAGCGCGCTCGAAGAAACCTTTGCGCTGCTTGGTCGCTCCGGTATATGCCCCAGCCTCATGCCCGAATAGCTGAGCCTCTAATAAGGTTTCGCTCATCGCCGCGCAATTGATCTTCAGAAAGGTCTGCTCCCAACGCTGGGAAAGATAATGTAATCGCGCGGCGACTAGTTCTTTACCGGTGCCACGTTCGCCGACAAAAAGCACCGGTTTGTTCAGCGGTGCCACGTGGGAGATATGCTCCTGCATTTCGAGGAAGCTGGCAGACTCGCCGATCATCCTTGGGGCTGGCTTCTGTTGAGACATAATAATCTTTACTATCAATCAGTTAAAAAATAATACCTGCACTTTCGCCAACTTATCTTTGTCCTGACCAAACCAGCGGGGCGAAGTACAATATGAGTAGTGAAAATTACCACTAGTTAAGTTATTTAGCTATCCTGACCATTCTCTGAAAATACCGATAGAATTAAGCTTAATTTTATCAATGACTTAAAAAATTGAAATTGTTGGCACGCTATCTGCTAATTAGTAACTAAGCCGGCCTTTTGCGTCGCACTAGAGACTAACGGCACATTAGAGGTATCAACAATGAGCATATTTAATAGACTATCCGACATCATCAATTCCAACATCAGCTCTCTACTGGATAAGGCGGAGAATCCGGAAAAGATGATTCGCATGGTAATTCAGGAAATGGAAGAGACATTGGTTGAGGTTCGTAGTGGCACAGCCAAGGTTATCGCCGAGAAGAAGACACTCAGCCGTCGTGCCGAGCAACTTAAGAAACAAGCACAAGACTGGGAAAGCAAAGCCGAACTCGCACTCTCCAAGGGCCGAGAAGACCTAGCTAAGGCTGCTCTGCTGGAGAAGTCCAACATCAATTCGAGCGTCGTCATCACTGAAAAAGACTTAGCGAAGCTTGATGGCACCCTGGACAAGCTGAGCACTGAGATCGAGCAACTGCAGGCAAAGCTCAACGATGCGCGGGCTCGCCAGAAAACGATTGTCATGCGAACCACGGCAACCGAGTCCAGACTCAATGTTAATAGACAACTACACAGTTACTCTATTGACAATGCTATGAACAAATTTGAGTATTACGAAAAGAAGATAGATCAAATGGAAGGTCAGATGGATAGTATCCATATTGAGAAGCGTGGCTTGCAGAGCGAGTTCGACGAACTCGAGAAGCAAGAATCCATAGATCAAGAGCTTGAAGCACTAAAAACTAAACTTAAAGACCAATAGGCATAAAGATGGCTGTATTTGAATTCATATTAGCGATAGTGGCCATGGTGTTCGGCTCCATCACACTGTGGATATTCTTACTTAGAAAAGGGAAGCGCTCTGTGCGTATCGAACCAGATGGCAAATACAATATGGACGAGCTATCAGCGATGGCTCAATCGCTAACAGAGCGTATCGATATACTCGAATCGATACTGGATGCGGAAGTACCGGACTGGAGGGAACAGAATGAACACGGGCACGAGTAGATTGAAACTGAATCGACGTGACGCACGCTGGCTTGGAGTCTGCGCAGGTATTGCAAATTGGTTGGACGTTCCAACCGTTCTGGTCCGTGTAATCTTTGTAATCTGTGTCATATCCTGGCCCACTCTCATCATAGGTTATTTCCTACTTTATTTCTGCCTCGACAAAGATATTACGCCAGATAAGATGCGTAATTATTTTAAGAGTGACAGCACCGCAGAGCACTTCAAACAATTAGATTACCGCAAGCCCATTTACAAAAATGAGCGTAACAAGCGCATTGCTGGCGTATGCAGCGGTATCGCCGATTACTTCGAGGTAAGTGCCTTCGCCATAAGAGCGGTCACATTATTCTCACTGTTCGTATTTGGTCCCTTTACTTTCTGGGCCTATATAATCTGCATATTCGTCTTCGAAGCAGACCCTCATGCACCAGCTAGTGGTCGTCAAGAACGGCAAGCCAGACGCAAGCAACGAAAAGCAGAGCGCAGCGCTAGAAGAAAGAATCGTAAGAGCTATGTAAACGAAGACTACGAGCAATTTGCCGATGACGTGGCCGATGAAGCCTACGCCCAAGCGACTAGCGCCTTTAAGAATGCGACCGAACAATACGCCACTAAAGGGCAGGACGAGGAAGTAGTGGAAGACTCGAGCACTTTGCAATCACGCGATAAATGCACAGAAATCTACAACACCATGGAATTGCGATTGCGCGAGATAGAAGCGTACATGACCTCCAAGAGATTCCGTCTGCACTGCGAGATTAATCGTATCTAGTCTGTTCTGTTTCAATATGAGTGGGCCACCGGTTTTCCCGAGGCCCTTAAAGCAGTACACTAGCGCACCTAATGGCAGCTGAATAAAAGCTGCGACTAACACTCGGTGCAACCCATGAAATTTTGCCATCAATGTGCAGGCCCTCTCATTCTTCGAATACCCGAGGGTGACGACAAACCTCGCCACTGTTGCTCCGAGTGCGACACTATCGTCTATCTCAACCCCAAGAACGTCGTCGGCACTCTGCCTTTCTTCGAAGACAAAGTCCTGCTCTGTAAACGAGCTATTCAGCCGCGAGTTGGAAAATGGACTCTTCCTGCAGGCTATATGGAAAACGGTGAGTCCAGTCTTGATGGTGCGATACGAGAAACTTCCGAAGAAGCAGGCGCTTGTGTCATCGTAAAGAGCGATAGCTTATATACCCTGTTCAACCTACCGAAGATAAACCAGATGTATATGTTCTTTCGAACTGAACTGGCGAATCTCGATTTCGCGGCGGGAATAGAATCAACCGAAGTAGCGCTGTTTAGCGAGGCGGAGATTCCATGGGGGGAAATCGCATTTCCAGTAGTGAAGAGCACGCTGGAGCATTATTTCGACGATCTACGAAAGAATCAGTTTCCAGTGCGCATGTTCGATGTGCATCACGGTGAAGATAGAAGCTTCACGACCAACTTGATCAGCTCGAGTATCTCTGAGTAGGATTCTGCTTGAGTCTTTATTCAAAAACTTCGGTGCGTATTACCGAATAGGCGACTTCTTCATAGGGGTGCGAGTCTTTCATAGCCTTAACAACCTCCGCCATGTACTCCTCGGCGCACACCATCTCGACTTTGTATTCACTCAAGATTTCTAAACTGCCCTGCTCCCCTTTAAAGGGATTGCTGCCCCCGCCAGGCTTGAATTGCCCCTGACCAAGAATTTGCCAGGCACAGCTGTCGTAGTTACTTACTTTACCCGCCCCTGCATCAAACATAGCCTGCTTTACCTGCTGCAGCTGTTCCTCAGGTACGTAGAATTCGATCTTGAGTAGTTGCACCCTACTCTAACCACTTTCTGGCATTGCGAAACATCCGCAAGCTCGGCGCATCTTCCACCCAGTCGCTTGGGTGCCAAGAGTTTTGGCTCGCGCGGAAAACCCGCTCTGGGTGAGGCATCATGATCGTGACGCGGCCGTCTTGACTTACAATTCCCGCTATTGCATCGACAGAGCCATTCGGATTTGCAGGATAGCGCTCGGTCTTCTCGCCATAGTTATCGGAATAACGTAGCGCAATACTAATCCCTGACTGTAGCTTCTTCAGGTCATCCGCTTCCGTAAACTCTGCCATGCCCTCACCGTGGGCTACAGCCAGAGGAAAGCGCGAGCCTTCCATAGACTGCAAAAATGCCGAGTTATTCGACTCAACTCGCACTGTTGTGAAGCGTCCTTCGAATTGTTCCGAGCGATTACGCACGAAACGTGGCCAATGATCTGCGCCAGGTATCAATTCATACAATAGAGAAATCATCTGACAGCCATTGCAGACCCCTAGCGTTAGAGTATCTGGATTCGTGAAATAGGCTTCAAACTGTGCGCGCAGATCAGGATTGAAGAGTATTGATTTCGCCCAACCTCCACCAGCACCGAGCACGTCGCCGTAGGAAAAACCGCCACAGGCAACTAGCGCATTGAACTGATCAAGATTCACCCTACCGCTAATCAGATCCGTCATATGAACATCAATGGCTTCGAAACGCGCCCGATCGAACACGGCTCCCATCTCTATCTGTCCATTGACACCCTGCTCTCTAAGAACAGCAACACGCGGTTTCGCATCAACATTGATGTAAGGCGCGGTAATGTCTTCGTTCAAGTCGAAGCTGAGCGCTATGGAAATACCAGGATCAGCGGCATCAAGTATTTGATCGTATTCTTCGCTCGCGCAGACTGAATTGTCACGAATGCTCTGCATATGATAGCTGGTTGCGGCCCACTGCCGCTGTAGTTCTATCCTGCTCTGAGTGAATAGAATGTTCTCGCCAAGCGCGATATTAAGCTCTCCTTCATCGTTTAGCTGAGCTACTTCATGCACGCAATCGGACAGGCCATTCTCATCCGCATATTTCATAACAGAAGTTAATTGTTCTTTTCTAACTTGGATTACCGCGCCTAATTCTTCATTGAATAAGGCAGCAAGCACTGTGTCTTCTGCTGCTAGAGGCTGTAGCTGAATATCGACACCACAGTGGCCGGCGAATGCCATCTCTGCGAGAGTCGTGAAAAGGCCGCCATCAGATCGATCGTGATACGCCAACAATAGATTTTCGTTTCGACAGTTGTTTATAAAGTTGAATAGGCCAAGCAGATCGGAAGGGCTATCTAAGTCCGGAGCTGTTCCCTGCATGCGGCTATAGACCTGACCCAACGCCGAGCCCGCAAGCCGGTTCCTTCCTCTTCCCAAATCAATGAGCAGAAGACTAGTTTCTCCCTGATCTGTCTGCAGTTGTGGAGTTAGGGTCCTACGTATGTCATCCACAGGTGAAAAAGCCGAAACGATAAGCGATAGAGGTGCGGTATTGCTTTTCTCATGACCATCATCATTCCATACGGTACGCATGGACATCGAATCTTTGCCTACCGGTATGCAGATGCCAAGCTGCGGACACAGGTCCATGCCCACGGCTCTTACGGTTTCGAATAGCTTCTGATCTTCGCTACCATGGCCCGCCGCTACCATCCAGTTTGCTGACAACTTAATATCGCCAATCTTCTCTATGGAGGCACTTATTATATTAGTAAGCGATTCAGCGATTGCCATTCGACCAGACGCCGCCGCATCGAATAGCGCGAGCGGTGTGCGCTCGCCCATCGACATGGCCTCGCCGGTATATCGACAATAAGCTGTAGCAGTCACCGCCGCATCTGCAACTGGAACCTGCCAAGGACCGACCATCTGATCGCGGTGAACTAGCCCAGTAATAGTGCGATCGCCTATCGTAATTAGAAAGTTCTTGCTCGCTACCGCAGGCAGGGCTAACACTCTCTTTATGGATTCCCCTAGGTTGAGATCGCTTGTATCGAAAGCTGTCTTGGGAAGCTGAGTAGACTTCACTTCACGGTGCATCTTCGGCGGCTTGCCGAAGAGGAGCTCCATCGGCAGATCGATAGGGCTATTGGAGAAGTGCGAATCATCTAAGCGAACATGCTTTTCTTCAATCGTCTCGCCAACGACGGCGACTGGGCAACGCTCGCGTTCGCAGATAGCTTTGAACCGAGGCAGATGTTCAGGATCAACCGCTAGTACATAGCGCTCCTGCGCCTCGTTGCACCAGATCTCCAAGGGAGACATCTGGCTTTCGGCATTGGGAATATCGCGCAGATTGAAGATACCGCCCCGCCCACCGTCTTTGACGAGTTCCGGTAGTGCATTGGAAAGACCGCCGGCACCCACGTCGTGGATGAATGCGATTGGGTTGTCGTCGCCCAGTTGCCAGCATTGGTCGATGACTTCCTGACAGCGCCTCTCCATCTCAGCGTTCTCTCGCTGCACCGATGCAAAATCTAGGTCTTCATTGCCCGAACCCGCTGCCATCGAAGAAGCGGCTCCACCACCGAGACCGATCAGCATTGCTGGCCCGCCTAGTACGATTAATTGAGAGCCTACGGAAATCTCACTCTTAAGCACGTGCGGCTCACGAATATTACCGATACCGCCTGCGATCATGATGGGCTTGTGATATCCACGCACCTCGTCCTCACCAGCCTCATTCGCGACTACCTGCTCGAAGCTTCTAAAATACCCGCACAGAGCAGGACGACCATATTCGTTGTTAAATGTAGCACCGCCTATCGGTCCTTCGAGCATAATGTCGAGCGCCGAGGCAATATGCGCGGGCTTGCCTAACTCTTCTTCCCAAGGCTGCGAGAACCCTGGAATCTTTAGATTGGAAACGCTGAAACCAGACAGCCCCGCCTTCGGCTTGGATCCGGTGCCGGTAGCGCCCTCATCACGAATCTCTCCACCCGAACCAGTTGATGCACCGGGAAAAGGTGCTATAGCAGTGGGATGATTGTGTGTCTCCACCTTCATCAAGATATGCACTGGCTCCTCAACAAAGCCGTACTGCTTGGAATCAGGATCTGGAAAGAAGCGCGCGCTGTCGTGACCTTTCATCACCGCAGAATTGTCAGAATAGGCAGACAACACACCCTCGGGTGACTGTTTGTGAGTATTGCGAATCATACCGAATAGGGAATGCTCTTGCGGCTGGCCATCGATAGTCCAATCGGCATTGAAGATCTTGTGCCGGCAGTGTTCCGAGTTAGCCTGAGCGAACATCATCAGCTCTATGTCATTTGGATTGCGACCTAGATCTGTAAACTGCTGCTGTAAATAATCGATCTCATCTTCGGCGAGTGCCAGTCCCAGCTCGGTATTCGCAGCAGCAAGCGCAATTCTTCCCTTACCCAACACATCGACTGAGACATGTGGTTGCGGCTGCGCGTGACGAAACAGACAACTGGCCTGCTCGACACCCGCAAGTATTGCCTGAGTCATACGGTCATGGAGCAGGTCATCGAGCACTGCTAATTCGGACGCACTCAGGGGGTGATCAACGGTAACGAAGAATACGCTACCGCGTTCAATTCTATCCACCATAGCCAAGCCGCAGTTGTGCAAGATATCGCTAGCCTTGCTGGACCAAGGCGAAATCGTGCCTGGCCTTGGCACTACCACTCGAGTTAGGAGCAAAGCGGGATCGGCAACGTCACTTTCTGAACTAAAACCGGCGCCATAATGCAGTAGCGCACGAACCACTTCGGCATTGGAGCTACTCAATTCTTCAGAGCAATCTAGAAAATGAACGAACTGTGCGCTAAACGCTTTTACCTGGGGGAGTTTGGCCTGAAGACTGAGTAGTAATTTGGAAGATTTAAAATCAGAAAGAGCTGCCGCTCCAAACATGACCTGCATCGATTGTATCCCAATTTGTGGCGTGAATAGACGACGCTAGACCGCTATTATGGAGCGGCAATGATAATGGATTTGGCTATTGAATTCAGAAAAATGTGCTGGAATTTGATGGTTTTATTACGGTAGGCAGGACGCTCGATTATTGCTGCGGCTGATAGCGACCTGCTTCTTTAGAAACGATCTCGGTACCCTCAGCATTCTCCACCCAAAAGTCCACGTACGACAAGCTAGTGATGTTATGTCGACTGTCATCGAACACCGGAGTCGCCATGACCGAGTAGGATTCACCGGCTCGGGCATTGAAGCGAAGAGTGCGGCTTATATTTTTTCTGTTTTTTGAATAATCGGCCATCGCTGGTGCTAATCCGCGCTGGCTACCCAAGTCCCATGAGAAGTAGACTTTGATATCGTGAAATCCAGGCGTAATTTGGATTGAACGGTGTTGATCGCTATTGGTAACGGGTATGTCATCAACCTCGATAAAGCGGATGGTATCAAGGTAACGGTTCAACATCTCGACACGAATGAAACTCCCTCCGAGCACGGTCGCGAGCTGTATATCCTGCCTAGGATCACCGAAATAGGCTTTGTAGGGGGCGTGCGCAGCACATGCCGCCAGAGTCAGTAGCAGCGCTGAAAGCAGTAATGTCTTGTGTGCGTTTGCTATGATCGTCATAAAGATTACTTTGTCTTTAACGTTTATGAAGGGATTCTGATACAAGCTGACCCCGAGTTTGGCAAGCTAATTGGCTTTTCGCCTGTTCTTGAAGAAGCTCTGCATTAATGAGGAGCATTCTTCAGCCAGCACCCCATCAACAAACGATAATTGATGATTAAAATAGCTAGCCTCAATCAATGAGCCCTGACTTACTACGGCTCCGGCACGCGGTTCTGTTGCACCAAAAACGAGCCTGTCTATCCGTGCATGAACCATTGCCCCCAAGCACATAGTGCAAGGCTCGATCGTAACATAGAGAGTTGTGCCTGGAAGACGGTAGTTATTGCGAAACTGTGATGCGCTTCGTATGGCAACGATTTCAGCATGCGCGGTTGCGTCACAGGTCCGGATCGGCTGATTGAAGCCCATTCCTATTATTTCGCCATCGCACACTACGATGGCACCCACCGGCACCTCGTCAGCATCAGCGGCCTGCTCTGCGAGGATGAGCGCCTCTCGCATCCAGCGCTCATGATTGATTAAATCTGACTCGAATTCAGTAGCCATAGCTCTGTTAAGTCGACCTAGCGGAGAAATAGTTAACAAGATAGAGCCCCATGGAGACAGCTGGCCCAATTCCAAAGGCGAACATTAGAGTCCCTAGCCCTACGGTTCCACCCAACAACCAGCCAAAGAGCACCACAGTAATCTCTATAGCAGTGCGCACTCTCGCCACAGGTAGATTTGTGGCCCGCTGCAATCCAGTCATGAGTCCATCCCTAGGACCGGGACCTAGGTTTGCAATAAGGTAGAGTCCGCTTCCGAATCCAACCAAGAGGATACCAAAGGCTACTTCGGAGACCTGTAATAGGTAGTTGTCTGGCTGTGGTAAATGCGGCAGAGCAAGCTCAATTGCTATCGAAATAATTACCGCGTTGAGAATGGTGCCAATACCCGGGGTCTGCTTTAGCGGTATCCACAAAAGTAATACCGCAAGACTCGTGAGGAACGTGGTCACACCAATAGTCCAGCCGCTTATCTCGGAAACACCTTGGGACAAGACAGTCCACGGACTATTTCCAGCCCCGGACGCAATTAATAACGCCTCACCTATGCCAAATATCGTCAATCCTATGCACAAGATACACAGCGTTAAGATGCGCGGTCGAAAATTCAGAGCATGATCGGAACTCCAAGAAACAATGGGCACGCTTTTGACTGAGAATAATTTCATGATTTCAACTATTAGAACTGCCTAGATAAAAAAAATTGCGTTCTTCCGACTCGAAGAGCATTGGATAAGATTGGCAATCTTTGATTGTGAGACCGAGCTTGCCGCTAATCTAGATGCCAATCAGTTTTATCGCAACTTGATTTGTAAAAAATGAAACAGCCAGCACTTGAAACACTCAGCGACTGAGCGAGTTTGGCGCAAGATCGAACGCCACTACAATCCTATCTGCATCGGTCGAAAAAGGAATAGTTCTGTGATGCAGGGACGAAGGAAAGAGCACGATATCTCCCACTAGTGGTTGATGCACTGTTTTAGATAATCCATCGGCCGAACAATTAGTCGAATTCAAACTGAATTCTATCGCACCTTCGTTTTTGTTCAGAGACGGAACAGTCTGCAGATAGACGACACCACTCAACCAGCCTGTAACATGAGTATGAGGCGTCTGATATCCTTGTTGCTTTAAGATGACGTGCCAGCCATACAAATTCTTCTGCTTCGGCCATTTTTGAATATACGAACAATCATCTTTCTGGAATTTTTCATAGTACCTATCCAACTCAGCAATAATAATCGACTTTAGTTTCGCCATTTTACCCGACGGCGCGGCAAACAAATTGATATCAGGAGGTGTTTGGAATCCCTTGTGTGTGGATTTTTCCTCAGGCTCCCACACGGTTCTTGTATTTCGTAGCTCCTCGATTACATCCACTATAAAAGAGTCCGGCTTTGCGTGATGTGCAGAAATATTGGAGATATGGATAAAGTCTAGCGGGTTGTTACAAAAACCATGTGCGCTGTTTTTCTTCTCAACGGCAGCGATAAAAGCTGCAAATGCAGCAACATGTAAATTCTCATCATCTAAATCAGTTTGATCCTCAATTCTTTGAAATATTTCTTCTTTCCGTCCTAACGCATAGAGAGATTCCAAGCTGCGTAATCTCGAAATTTGGATATTACAACAGTCCGCATCTTGTAAGGCGGTTTCAAAATCTCCTCGATTGAAGAGTAATTCCCACCTATTCATTAGTGCTGGAACAAAATCAGGCTGCAAGTCGATCGCGCGGCTATAGCTTTCTTCAGCTTCCGACAGCTTATTTAGCTTTTTTAGCGTGTTACCAAGGTTAAAGTGCGCTTCGACATAATTGGGATTCAGGGTAATGGCTTTCCTGTAACTTGCTTCTGCCTCACCTAATCTACCCAACACTCTCAATGCAACGCCAAGAGTTCTATAGACTTCGGCATCCGCAACTTCGGATGTCGGAGCTCTGTTAGTTGCCGATGTCAATTTGCGATTCACCGGTTCCAGTTTTTCTACATGAAATCCAAGTACTTTACTTCGCTCAAGAACAGCTTTAGCCGAATCAAGCCGGCCCAGTCTGATAAGAACATCAATATAGCTGAACCAGAACTGTTCGACTCCAGGATTTATTTCGAGAGCGGTTTCAAATAGCGGCAAGGCATCGTCAAGTGCATTAGCAGAGACAGCTATCAATCCGAGGTTATGACTAGCGTCCGGATGAGCCGGATGAGTTTGTAGAATTGCCCGGTAAAGTCGCTCAGCTTCCTGAAGATTACCTTCTCTATGCCTGGCTAAGCCCTGTTGCAAAGCTTGTTCAATAGTCAGTGCCATTTCAATCTCTTGGGTGCAGCCTCTTGTAGCGTAAATTCAAAAACTCACGACAGCGTGTTACTCCCACTCAATAGTAGCGCTAATCAAAAAGCTGTTAAAACAGTTCTTTTAAATATCTTCACTTACTTGCGCGTGATGTATTCCCGGAATTTATGCCAAAATCCGGCACTTTCCTCTGAGGCCGGCTTTCTATCACTTAAGTCCTTTCCTGACCCTTTCATGAAAAGGCTGCTTAATGTTTCAAGATGTTTAGTTTTATAAGAATGCTTGCCGACATATTCATCTAATTCTTTAAGCTCACTTTTTTTAATTGCCGGCAAATAAAAAGCTTTAAAATTAGAGACAGTAGAGGTAGATTTGACCTTGCCATCCAAAACTGAAGGGGTAATGCAGAAGACCCCAATGTTTACTACTTTTAATTCTAACCGGAGAGAGTCGAATAATTCCCAGTCTAAATTATTTGCAAAATTCTCGTTATCAATTATTAATATTTTCCTCGGTATACTTGAATTTAGAGCTCCTATAAGAGATATGTCAACATTTTTCAATTCTTTATTTATAATTGCTGGTAAGTCATCTCCAAATTTTGGATCAAAATATAACAACTCTATTTTTTCTTTAATCTTAACATGGTCTATTATAATTTCTTTATAATATTCGTGATAAGATCCCGATTCCGACCCCAAAAAACAAAATGGTGAATTTGATTTTAAGCAGGAAACTACATCATTTACTATAGACCTGTGTCTATCAGTCAAAAACAAAATATCTTCGCCATAAGGCTCTAAATAGTTAGCATTTTCCCTATCTAAATCTGAAGATATTTTTTTTGCTATTTTTGAAGTAGGCTTAT
>CAJXQP010000028.1 GCA_913058275.1 uncultured Gammaproteobacteria bacterium
CGAGATCAGCCTCGGTCTCGTGGGCTCGGAGATGTGTATAAGAGACAGCTAATAGCCTTGGCCCTTATCGCACTGCTTACCTTACTATCAGGGTATCTGCTGAATTCTGGAACCGATGCACAATTACCGTACTTGGATTCATTTACGACATGGACAAGCGTTGTCACTACCTACATGGTGGCGCGGAAGGTATTGGAAAATTGGATCTATTGGCTAGTGATCGATTCAATTTCAATCTACCTCTATATCGACCGCGAACTCTATTTCACCGCAATGCTGTTTGCGGTGTACATAGTCATTATCTTCTTTGGCTGGTTCTCATGGTCAAAAAAATATCAGCCGAATATGAAAGCCGTTTACAGTATGCCCTAGGCTTCTAGAAAAGCTGGCGGCCCATGGTCAGTTGGCTATCGGGGCTTATTACTAGACTTGGCGATGAAAGTAATTTTCCATTCGTTGTGAGAGATGGGCAGGCATCTCCGCATCTTCATGATTCGATTCCATTGGAGAAGGCTTCGGCTAAAGCAACATCTCGATCTAGCTTCAGTTGCAATCCCACGAAGGCTAGCGGCGAAACGATCGTTACGGCTCCGGAAATTTGTAGTATCTCTTTGTTATTGAGTTCCAGTTTCTATCAACTCCGACAATTTTCTTTTTCGAGCTTCCCTTGAATTCAAGTTCAAGCTCAAAAGGAACATAGCTCTCTTGTTAATGAGCGTAGCCTGCTATTTCTGATTGATCCAATTGATATGTTTTGCTAGTACAGTTTCCGCGCTCCAGAATTCTTATCCCTGTCTTTCTGAATCTCTTGATGCTGCCTTTTTTTATTGGAAGTGATGCCAACAACCATAAAAACTATGCCGATTGGGATTAGCTCCGATCGATCGTTGCCAATAATGCTAGGTAACATTAGCAAAACACCCCCTAGTATCCAGAGGGCTGGCACATACTTGTTCAAAATGGTCATTCCTTTTGGTAAGTCTTCTCTAGTAATTGCCAGGAATAGCAATGTTGGTCTCAATCTAAAAATGTCTCTAATGCTCATTCCTCGAATTTGAAATGAGGTATCAGTTCATTCCATGATGGCGCCGATTCACCAACTTCTTCAAGTCGTTTGCTGATATGTTCTCCAACGTCAGTTCCAATTACGTTATAGGTATACTTCCACCACTGACTCCCTCCGGGAGTGCGCACTATAGTTAATACGAGGTGTTCGAATCCGCTAAATGAACCTTCGTGCACGAGGTTATCATTTTTCATGTAGAGCACTGATTCGAATAGAAGTAATATATCAGTAGCCCAACTGGAAAACTGTTGCCGACTCCAAGCATCTGCACCATCGAAATCATCTAAGCAACGGCGAATAGCGTTAAATTGAGCTTCGCTACTAGATGGAATGGCAGTCCATTCTCTGCCTTGTAGCAGCAAATCACGCTGGGCCTTAGCTCATTCTATATTCGATTGCTGTCTTAGTTGGTAGCCAACGAAAACCAGGGAAATGACAACTGCAATTCCCCCGAGCATTTCAGCGATTGCGCCAAACATTTCCCAATTCAAAGCGTTTCCCCTTTTCTTATCGCGACTTCAGTCATACTGATCACATCATAATCTAACGCTACGAAATATATAGCGCACTAATAATAGGATCGCCGTGAAATGCTGGTTCTTCTTTGATTTGTTTGTTATGTGTCATTGGCGCTGCCCCCTGTCATCAGGAAAACAGGATCAGAGACAGTGTACTCCTCAAGCGAGTTAACATACTCAATAAAATCTTGCTCATAAACATGTACTTGATCATTTAAGTATTTACGAACACCTTGTTGAGATACGTAAATGTCAAACGCCACACTTTCCCATGTTTGTTTGTCGATTTGCCCGCTTCGATATTGTTGAAACATTGCAGAATATGCATTTACTGATACTCTCACGATCATAAAAAATCTTAGTTTTTCGCCTTTGGTTAGCGAGTTCGGGTCACGTTGTCCCTTCTCATGTAGTAGAGCAACTTCTTCTGACTGAATCATCAGCTGATGGTTGTTGTCTCAGGATTGCATAATGCTTGAAAATGCCGAAGATTCCATTGCTTTTTTATTCAAGCGTGTTTGAATCGCCAAATAGATGAGAGTAATGGCAACGACTATCGCTGCCAAAATTTCTCCTACTGCGCCTGCAGCTTCCCAATTCATCTATCAGCCTCCTCGATGTTTAACTGCACATATAACGTTTGTATATGTAGCCAGCGCGATATTTATCTCCGCCAAGGCCCAAGTCTACGCCGTAAACCTATCACTTAGAAACAACTTGTTCGACCGGGCGCAGTCGCTCAGTTGAGATACCGCGGGTCCGGTGTATTCTAGATAGTGGGACCTTCATATTCTCAATATAGAGATCGCCGTATTCAGTTGCTTGCAGTTCTTAGCGTTAGTTTTTTCAGTGTCTTACCGGAATCGTTCTCCCCCAAAGCGAGCGTTCTTTCAGAGAAAAACCTAATACGGGTGCCTATCGACAACTAAAGTTCTCTGCAATCCAATTGTCTGAGTCGTTCTCACCGCCAGTGGGCCCGCTGTAACTCGCTTGCTGCGGGAATGTGCAGAGCAGTCTTTCATCGTCGATGTTGCCGTCGGTGCTATGCGTCGCAGTGAGTGACTCTGGTGCTACGCCATTCTCTACCCAGTCTACTAGTGGAACGAGTTTGTCCCAGCTGTTTGGACCGGGGCCGCCGCCGCAGTGGCCCATGCCGGGCGCTAGGAAAAGGCGCGAGGAATCGTTGGCGTCGTTAAAGCTACCGCCGAAGGTCGTGTCTACCATATCGTTGAAGTAGTTAACTGTTGCGGTAGCGACAGAGAGAGCGTCGCTGAGTCCGTGGTAGACAATGAGCTTGCCGCCGCGGCTTTTTAGGAAGCTGGAAAGGTCGGGGTCGGTTGCGTCCATGATCGAGCTCATTAACTCAGCGTCACCGTTGGTGAAGTCATCTACACTGAAATCTAGCCAGTGAAATTCCGGGTTCATGCCATCGCGTCTCGCTGTGTAATTAGGATCGTTCAGATTCGGTATCGTTACCCCGGGGTCTTGTTCATAGAAGAGATAGTTAACGTGGTCACCGGCGGGGCCTCGTAGCATGCCGGGTGCCATGCCGTTGCTTTCACTAGGAACGAATAAACCGATCCAATCGAGTTCCGATCCCTTGGTCTTGCCAGGGTAAATGATGGTGCCGTTGCTGTCGTAGGGGCCGCTATAGAAGTCTGCGATGGTCTGGATTTGTGCTTGGTTAAAACATGCGCTGCCGGTAGATGATGAAGGGCACATGAAGTCGGATAGATCGGAACTTGGATTGAAGTCGCACTCTAGTGGATTATTCAACACGCCGTCGCGTATACCATCGTTTGCATCGCACTTCTGCAGAACTGCATCATTGAGTATTCGAACTAGCTCTACGCTGTCGCGTTGTCCGTCGCCATTGCTATCGATCGCGAGATTTCCAGCGAAATTGTCCTTGAACATGCGCTGCAGATTCCAGGTACCCGCCGCATTCATCGCCTGATAGTAATTAACCGGCGCTCCAGCGACGATGCCATCGAAATCGTTCGGGTATCTCTGCGCCTCCATAAGGCCCTGGCGTCCACCGGTGGAGCAGCCTTCGAAGTAGGAATAGTCAGGGGCTCTATTGTAGTAGCTGTTTACCAACGTTTTACCGGCCATGACCGTTAGGTGCACGGCACGGTAGCCGAAGTCGATCTCCGCCTGACGGTTGTTATAGCCGAAAGCCGAGCCGGGTTCGGTGCCACTGTCGTGACCGGTGTTGCTGTTCGTCACTGCGTAGCCTTCGGCTACTCTGTGATTGGCGAAGTCTAGATCGCCGTCCTTGCCGCCATCGCCCCATTGTAGAAAGCGGCCGTTCCAATTGCCGATCAAAGGTAGCTGTGCGTGAAAGTGAATGGCTGGAGAGATGATGCCGCGCACATAGCAATAGGGAGAACTCGATTGATCGTTTTCTCTCAGGGTTGCCTCAGTGATGGTAAGATTACGGACTTGTTGCAGCGCCTCACAAGCCTGGGTTTGCTCTAAAGAAGCTGTCTGGGCCAAGCTACTGCTGGGCAAGGCCGATAAGCTAGCAATCAGGCACAGTGCAGATAGATGGCTGTGCTTTAACCCGGTTAAAAGGCAGTGGTAAGTGAAAGCGCAAGTCTCGATCTTAGTCATGGTAGTACCTTTCTTATTTTTAACTAGATATTAGTAGGTTGTTTTCGGGCAATGATTCGACTCTAGCATTTTAAGTACTAATGAGTAAAAGCCGTGTGTGGAAGATTTAATCTAATCGATAGTCCCGAAGTTCAGTGGCTCTGCAAGACCCTGGGTATAGAACTCTATGAAGCACATGCCAGTGGCGATATCGCGCCGGGTGGCGACATCGCGATAGTGCATGAGCGCGCTGGAGAGCGCGTGGTTTCTACAGCCACGTGGTGGCTGTTTTTGGACAATGAGACGCTAAAACCCAATTACAAATACGCCAGTTTCAACTCGCGCTCAGACAAGCTCTCTAGCAAGCGCGCCCTAGCCTACAAGCCCTTTCGAGAGTCGAGGTGCCTGATTCCTGCCAGTGCATTCGTAGAAGGCTTGGGCGATAAAAAGACCTATCATAAGATCGAGTTAGAAGATTCAGCCATCGCGTTCGGTGGTTTGTTTAAAGAGTATCTAAACAAGGAAAGCGGCGAAGTAGTTTATTCTGCCTCAATCATTACACTGCCCCCATTGCGCCCGCAGTGGGACGAGATTCATCCCAAGTCACTGCCGTTGATGATAGATTTCGAAGACGAAGATTTAGTCTCAAGATGGTTAGACCCTAGCAATCAGAATGTAGAGCAGTTCGAGGCCTTGTTAGAGCCGAGAGTTCTAAAGCCGATGAAGGTAACGAAAATCGACAAGCCTAGCCGCTGGAACCCAATCGAAGAAAGCTTCATGATTCTGAAGTAGTCACAAACCCCAGTCTGAATAAAGTTACCGAGTTGAATTTATGGAAAACATTGCAAGCAACAAAATGTTCGGCGGTGAGCAACGCCGTTATAAGCACAAGTCAGAAACGCTGTCCTGCGACATGCATTTTTCGATCTACCTGCCGCCGCAGGTGAGCGATGGGCCGGTACCGGTTCTGTATTGGTTGTCCGGGTTAACAGGGACTGACGAGAATTTCGTGATAAAGGCTGGCGCCCAGCGCGTCGCATCTCAGCTTGGGCTCGCCATCGTTATGGGAGATACCAGTCCAAGAGGCGAAGATGTACCCGACGACCCAGAGCAGGCGTATGACTTTGGTCTTGGCGCAGGTTTCTATCTCAATGCTACTCAGGCCCCGTGGAACAAACACTACAAAATGTATGACTACGTCACTCAGGAGTTGCCTGCCCTGATCAATGATAACTTTCCCGTAGATCCATCGCGTCAATCAATATTCGGCCACTCCATGGGTGGCCATGGCGCACTGAGTATAGCGTTGAAGAATCCGGACAAATACAAATCGGTCTCAGCCTTCGCGCCGATAGTATCTCCTATCAATTGTCCTTGGGGATGCAAAGCCTTCAAGAGTTACCTGGGCGAGGACGTTTCTACATGGCAAGAATATGACACCGCCGCTTTAATCGCCAAGGCCACAACCCATCTACCTATGTTAGTAGATCAAGGCACGGCAGATGAATTCCTCGAAAATCAACTCAAGCCCGAGCTTCTGCTAGAAGCAGCTGAGAAAGCGGGCTACCCGTTACAGTTCATTGAACGCGAAGGCTACGACCACAGCTACTTCTTCATCGCCAGTTTCATAGAAGAGCACCTACGCTTTCACGCGAAGAACTTAAGGGCAGCGTCCTGAATAGACAGTAGTTTTAAATTGCGAGCCAGATAATTAGGCCACACAAAGCAGCGCTAAGCTGGCTGCGTCGGTCTGTTATCGCGAACAACACCGGGTCTTCATCTAATTTTCCGCGTCGCGCCAGAGCCCAGATGCGCCAGAGCAAGTAGAGCAGGCAAGGGCAGATGGCCCACAGCAGCAGGGGATTGCTGTACAGTTCAGTTGTCGCAGGCGCGTTGATGTAAAACGCGAAGACAGCCACAGCAATTAAACTAGAGCCGCCGCCAATGGTCGCTAGAGTCTGAAGATTCTCCACACCGTAGCCCCTCCCTTCGATAGAAGACTTGCCCTGATTCTGTAGGTTTAGGAGCTCCGTGTAGCGCTTCACCATCGCGAGCCCCAGAAACAGGAAGAACGAGAAGGCGAGCAGATAGTAGGTAGTGACCACAGAGATAGCCGCTGAGCCTGCTATGATTCTCCAGGTGTACAGAGAAGCGAGGGTAAGCACGTCGATTAGAAACAGACTCTTCAACAGCAAACTATACGCAGTTGTCATCAGCCAATAGCTTAGCAATACGAAAACAAATTCAGCGGGTAGCCACAAGGAGGTTAGGAATCCGAGAGCCAGTAATAACGGTGCACCCAGATAGCCATAGACTAACGACAGGTCGCCAGAGGCGAACGGTCTCCGCGATTTCAAATGATGCTGTCGATCGCTATTCAGGTCGAGCATATCGTTCAGCAGGTATACGCTGGACGCGACGAAACTAAAACTCATAAATGCGATGCAAGCCTGCAGCAGCAAGTTCGGTTGATTCAGTTGGTGAGAAAGAATCAGCGGGAGGAATATCAGCGCATTTTTCAGCCACTGATGTGGCCGCATTGCTTGCCAGAACTTCTTCAGCGTCGATTGCGGTGCGTCGAAGTGCCGTATGTTTTCGCTCCCGTGCTGCAGCTTATCGGCGAGTGATCTCTTGCAGTTGACGAGAATGACTTCGCTGGCTTCCGACCACACGGCGATATCGGCTTTCGAGTTTCCCGCGTAGATAAATCCGCCCTTCGGGTCTAACTGCAGTATCCGGGTCACCTTGTTCTTCGACTTTAGGTTGTGATCTTTGTCGCTGCCCATGGCGTCGATGAATAGTCCGAGATGATCGCTCACCTGTCGCACCGATAATTGACTGGATGCCGAGATCAGTACGATGTTGCGGCCGCGTTCTACTTCTTCTTCTAGGTAGCCGAGGAACTCGGTGTTCAGAGGCAATAATTCTACGGGAATGTGAACGCGTTTGGATAGCTGATGCTTTAGGTTCGCTTTTCCTTTAAGTAGCCAAATTGGCATCAACAGCGCTAGGAAAACATTCTTTTTGAGCAACAACAAAATCGACTCGAACAGCAGGTCCGTTTTGATTACGGTCCCATCGAGATCGACGTAGAGTGTTGGCTGATTGAGTGATTTTGGCACGTTGAGTCTGTGGGCTTCTCTGTTTAGAATTTTAGCCGCTTGAAAACTAATTCTGGGATCGCGCCGACTACGAACATGATAACGCGCCAGTAGCCGGGTGCGTACACCGTGTGGCTGCCGCGGCGAATGCTCTTCACGATTTTCTGCGCGACTCGCTCTGGGCTAGACCACAGCGGGCCTTTCGGGAACTGCGCCGTCATGGGCGAATCCACTAGCCCCGGTCTTATGTCGACTATATGGACATTGTGCTCTAGCAGCTTGCCACGCAATCCCTGTAGGTAAGTTGAGACAAGGGATTTCGCAGCACCGTAGACGAAATTAGGCTGCCGGCCTCTGTCACCCGCGACGGAGGTAACGGCAGCGATTATGCCCTGCTGCTGCTCGATAAATTTTGGAGCGAGTTCGGTTAGCAATGAGACAACGCTGATGCCGTTTGTGTTTATCTCTTTCAGTGCCTGCTTGAAGCTCTTCTCGACCTTATCTTGATCGGGCAGGGAACCATGGCTGATGAGCGCTATGTCGACGCCGCCTAGTTCAGTGAATGCTGCATCCAATGTTTTCTCATGTTCCGCAAACTTGTTGAGATCAAGCACGCTGTGACTTACCTTTGATGCCCCGCGCACGAGCAAGTCGCTGGCGAGCAACTCTAGCTGATCTTCTCTTCGTGCAATTAGATGCAGTGAGCAGCCTTGTTCCGCGTATATCCTCGCGGTGGCTTTCGCGATTGCCGATGTTGCGCCGATGATAAGAACCTTCATTGCGTCAATCCCAGTCTATTTGATTGTAGCGACGCGAATCGATTGTCCGGATCATATTTGTTCTTGATAGTCATAAACCTTTCCCAGTTCGGATAGCTTGCCTTAAACACTTCCTTGCTCATGCGGGCATCTTTCGCGAGATAGAGTCTACCATCGTGAGCCAATACGATCCGATCCAATTCTTCTAGTAGTGGAAACAGAGTAGGTTCATTCTTGAAGTCTAGTGCCAGTGTATAGCCGGGTCTAGGAAATGACAGTAGATTCTCATTCGCTTCACCAAACTTTTTCAATACGGTGAGGAAGGAGCCCTTCCTCTTTTCAGAGATTTTTTCTAGAACAGATGTTATGCCTTCAAGCGCGCCATCATTGGGAATCACAAACTGATATTGCAAAAAGCCATTTGAGCCATATAGGCGATTCCAATTCGGGATGCTGTCTAGAGGGAAGAAATAGTTATCACAACCTAGAGTAGTGCTGCTCTTCTTCCTTTTCTGCGCGCCGAAGTAACTCGCGTTAAAGGCAGACATAGTCGCCTTGTTGAGCAGAAACGATGGAGTAGAGAACGGGATGCCTAGGCCGGGCCTCTCGCGATACATGGTGTCGGTTTTTTTATTCTTCGATGCGGCGTGCTCACCTAAATACAAGACGGACCGTCCCAAATTCTTATTAGTGGCTAGACAGTCCAGCCAGGCGACAGAGTATTTGCTGTCAGCGTTATCCTCAATGTGTTCGAAGCATTCGGCCAGGTTGTTGGCGATAAGACTTCGCTGGTTGATGTGGCTACTAGGGATGGAATCCAGAGAGAGCGTCGCATCAGTGATTACGCCGGTGAGCCCCATGCCTGAGCAAGTCGCGCGAAATAGCTCGGGGTTCTCCTGCTCACTACAAGTCACCAATTCACCGGATGCCAGCACGAGGCTGATGCTCTGCACGTGTGCGCAGAAACTGCCGTCTAGGTGGTGGTTCTTCCCATGGACATCGGCAGCTATGGCACCACCTACGGTTACTGCCTTTGTTCCAGGCAGCACTGGAAGAAAAAGGCCACGGGGGATACAGATTTTGAGTATGTCGCCTAGCTTTACGCCGGCGCCACAGCGAAGGATTTTCTGCTGTTCATCGAGTTCGAGGAAGTTATCTAAGAATCGGCTACTGACTAACTGCTCAGCGAGGGCACTGTCGCCGTAGCTGCGACCGGAACCACGGCCAATGCACGAAGCCGATTTCTTCTGCGACGAGATAAATTTTTGCAGGGCCTGCGAGTCCGCGGGCTGAATCAATTCTGCTGTCGTCTTGGGGTAACGTCCCCAGCCCATGGCTTCCATTAAACTTATCCTGTCGCCCTCAGGCCTGCCGCGCAAATACATAGCGCTTATCAAGCTGATACTTTACACCATATCCGATGGACAATCCGATGATGGCACCCATATAGCGGGCGATCTTGCCGCCGATGAGCGAGTCGAAGCCAAGCTCGAAGCCCCAGAATATTGCCGTAGTCGCAACACCGGTAAGTCCGTACAAAGTAAACTTTCTAAAGCCTTCGCGATGCGATGTGGTAATGAACTGGAAGATATAATTCTTATCGAGCAGATACTTGCTCACTAGCCCCGCAAGAGTACCAAACGCCATCGCCAGATAGATGGCGAAACTGCCATCGTAGGTTCGAACCACTACTTCCTGTGTAGACAGATTGAGCAGCGTGGCAAGAATGGCGAACAGGCTATATTTGAAGGCAATTGTCATTGGTTGGAGTTGCAGTAAGTTAGGTTCTTCGTCGCTGTCTACCTGGGGTTATCGGCCTGAATGGAAAGACTGTTATGCTCGAAGTGCACGTTGCACTTATAATTGTTGTTTTATGAAACTCGTCCAGAAGGTTCTATGTCAGATATTCTACTTTTTACGCAAGCTCTCGCTCGAGATGCCGGTAAGCTGATCGTCGATGAGCGCGCCGCTGCAGCGCTGACTCACGAGTATAAGAACGGTGACGAGCTAGTTACCAACGCGGATATCAAAGCAGATCAATTCATTTGTGAGGCGATTGCGCGGCAGTTTCCAGGTCATCAAATTCTCTCGGAAGAATCGTCGCCAGATTTGGGTGCAGTTCAGAAAATAACGACCCCTTTGTGGATCATCGACCCAATCGACGGCACAGTAAATTTTGCGCACGGGCACAATCATTCGGCAATCTCCATAGCCTATGTGGAAGATGCCCAGACCAAGGTGGGTGTAGTGTATAACCCATTCAGCGAAGAGCTATTCTATGCAGAATCGGGGAAGGGGGCCTTTCTCAACAGCAATCCGATTTCTGTATCGAGTGAGGCAGAACTCAGGCGTTCATTGATCGCTACTGGTTTTCCCTATGACAAATCAACTCTAGCTCCAATGATTCCGCGTTTGCATGCGGTGCTGGCCAACTGTGCGGACATTCGCCGCATCGGGTCAGCGGCGTTAGATATCTGTTTCTTGGCTATGGGGAGGCTAGATGGCTACTACGAAAGCCTCAGCATTTGGGACTTTGCCGCCGCGCGTTTGATAGCTATCGAGGCTGGTGCCGAATGCGGTCATTTCAGCGAGGTGCCGCCTGGCATCGATCCACAGTTCTATGATCGCGACATCTTAATCGCCAACCCCACTATCTACCCACTGCTTAGAGCGCTTCTGCAAGAGGTAGATAACGCCTGAACCGGCGCATAAAGTGCTTGATAAACCTATCAATTTACTCGATGAAGCGAATTGGTTTTCGTTGACTGAAATCACCCAAATTTGTAGAGTAGGGCCAACGTTCGGCGTTATTGTTCCCGCCGTGCCATTTCGTAGTCCGAATTCCTTATGCCACGCGGCCTTCAGAGATAACTGATAAGTAAAAGTTGAGGAGAAAAAAGTGAAGAACGTCAATCTATTAAAGGCAGCAGTTGCATTGCTTCTGTTGAATCCTGCGATCAGCAGCGCGGCGGACAGGGTGGGAGATTTTTCACTCCTTGACCAAGATGGCTATCATCACAGCATGAGCTGGTACGACGACCATAATATTATTGCTCTACTGGTGCAGGCAAACGACAGTCGGGCAGCAGCAGATGCTTTGCCGGCGTTCGATGCCTTGAAGGCAAAGTACGATGGCCAAGGCGTTGAGTTCTTGATGATCAACCCTATGGGAGAACTTAATCGCAGCGCTGTACAAGCCCAATCGCTAGAATATGGCGTCGATATCCCCATCCTGATGGATGATGCCCGTGTAATCTCCGAAGCTCTAGGTATCGAGCGAGCCGGTGAGGTACTTCTTTATAACCCACGCTCCTTCATGGTTGAGTACCGAGGTAGCGTCGAGCTATCAGAGAAAGCCATTCAAGAGATTCTGGCGGGTGAGGACGTTGGTGTAGCCTTGGCCGCAACAAGCGGCCCGACAATTAGCTATGCAGCAGCAGCAGTACCTTCCTACATAGCAGATATTGCACCGATACTGGCAGACAACTGCGCGACCTGTCACCGCGAGGGCGGCATTGCACCTTTCGCGATGGACAGCCATACAATGGTTCAGGGTTGGTCTCCAATGATTCGCGAAGTCTTGATGACTAAGCGCATGCCTCCGGGTCAGATCGATGGCCATATCGGTGAGTTCATCAACGATCGATTGATCACTGATGAAGAGGTTAGAAATGTTATCGCATGGGCCGACGCAGGCGCACCTAAAGACGGCGAATCCGATCCTCTTACAGAATTAACTTGGTCCACGTCTAAGTGGAGCCTGAGTGATAAGCCTGACTTGGTACTCAAAGTGCCTTCGCAGCAGGTTCCTGCTACTGGTGTCTTGGAGTACAGAGATGTTGCGGTGAAGATCGATCTTGACGGTAAAGACCGCTGGATACGCGGCAGTGAGTACATCCCGGGTGATCGTACCGTGCTGCATCACACTATTAACTCTCTGAACTTTCCTGAAGAAGTTGGTAAGCGACTTGGAGCGCTAGGAAGCAACAACCCTGACAAGGGCAGCATTACTGCCTATATCCCGGGCGGCACGGCGGCTTTCAATCCTCCTAACACTGGTGGCCTATTGAAAGATGGCTCAGTCTTGAATCTTAATCTTCACTACACAACCAATGGTCGCGAGACTATCGATGAGAGTGAAATCGGATTGTGGTTCTACCCAGAGGGTGAGATACCGACAGAGAGAATGTCAGGTCGATGTGCTTGTATTTTTCCTAACACCTGGACGAATATTCCATCAAATGACCCCGCTTTCGAGCAGACGGCGACGATAACTATTGGCAAAGATGCCAACATTTATAGCTACTTGCCGCACATGCATTTCCGCGGGAAGTACATGCGTTTCTACGCAGACTACCCAGATGGCTCAAGTGAAGAGCTAATCAATATCGCGCAATTCAACTACGCTTGGCAGATGAGCTATACCTATGCCGAGCCCAAGTTTGTGCCAGCGGGCACTAAGATTACTGCGGTAGGTGCGTTTGATAATTCGGCGCAGAATCCAGCAAACCCTGATCCGGAGAGAACGGTTCCTTGGGGACAGCAGAGCTGGGACGAGATGTTTTTCGGCGCAGTGCAATGGAAAAACATCGACCAAGGCGGCAATTAGTACACGTTTGATAACTTGGTTCTAGATCAAAGCCCGGTCACTTAAGTGACTGGGCTTTTTTGTGGGTGGACGCAGCTCAGTAGAGCGCGAATTGCGGCGTTAAATTTTTTCTCTGGCTCGTTATTTACACATGTAAACGCCTCGCCCGAGAAAAAATTTGCCTTGCACTTCGAACTCTACTGAACTGCTCGAGATGGCGGGGGGTGTGCTAGGCTGCTGCGATGGTAATTGTTTTGTAGTTTCTGCAATGAGAAAAAATATTCGAGAACAAAGGGGTTAGAGTAAAAATAGTTTGATACTAAAAGATGGTGCTCATGTTTGGTTTCGCCAATTCTTCTAGCCATTTCAAAGCTTGGTTCTGCTAATAATCGATTCGTGCAACTTTAACCTGTGGAGTAGCGTTAATGTCAGTCCAAGTTACATACACTGAATTGCCTACCGCTTCGATGATCGGAAATCCGCTGCGCCGCGATGCACTGCTACTAGCAACTTCGGTACTTCCTAAAAACTCACCCTTTATGTCGTAGCGCGAGAGCACAATTTTCGCCCCATCGGTGGTGTCCATCCAGCTTACGACGATCTCGTTGGATTCCAAAATAACCGTACCAACACGACCATTCGTATTCGGGCTCTCGACAACTATTGGGTCAGAGAAGCTCTGGCCACTATCGCTCGACACCACTAATTGAATTTTCGGCGTATCGTCTTTAGCGGTAAACCAAGCAACGGCAACTCTCTCTTTTACGGCCGCAACCGAAGGACCATTGACAGGACAGCCGGCAATCTCCCAATTATCATTGTGTATGGGTAGCGGTGCCGTCCAGACGCCGTCTACTAAACGTATGGCATAGATATCTCGTACTTCTTCGGCAGAGCGATCGCGGTACACAACGATTGGTCCTTTCTCCGTCATCGCTGAACTGGTCTGACAGCAATCACAGACACGATGATCTAGTTCCCACTCTTTAACATTGGTGCCAGACTTGTCGAAAATGCCAGCACGTAGAGTCATCGCTCCAAGCGGACCGCCGTGCTTAGTTTCCCGACCGTCCAACCAAGTGATTAGTGTATTACCGTTGTTAGTTGGCAGCATCGAAACGAAACCGTGTTCGGCGCTAACACCGTCTGTGTGGATCGTCTGCGCTTCTGTCCAGCTCGCCTCGTCCTGCGGATAAAACCGCGCGCGAATATCGTAGTCGTAAGTGCCCTGCGCACTTATTTGTAGCCAATGTGCAACCATACCGCTAGCATCAACCGACAGCACCGGGAAATCCGCCCAGTTTACAAACCAGTTGTTGCCCCTGCTAATCACTTTAGGAGTATCCCAGCCCGCGCTAGCTAGCTGAGAGAACGCTAGCGTTGCTTGCTCAGCCTCCTGGCTTACCCAAGAGAGATAGATATCTCCAGATTCATTGGCGACTACACGGGACAGGCTGCTATTGCTGGGAGCGGGTGATGGCAAGTGCTCTAACCGCGCTTGTCCGGCCGCGCTCGAGGCAAGACCCGCGCTCCATGCAAAGAGGAAGACAAGCAGGGCTGCATTTGGAGAACCTATCGGTCTAATCATGTCACTATGTTCCTGCGTGCTTCTAGTTAATTCTCAATCGGTAAGCGGGGTAAACGGGGTAAGCCCCTGAAGTGTTAATGCTTCAATTATATCCTGCTCGCTTTGCATACCTATTAATTTCGCCATGACTTCATTCGAGGGTGACAATAGATAAGTGGTAGGCAGAACGTCAGGGGGTTTCATCCCTAACAGATCGACCGTTTTCTGGCTTAACACAGTAAATTCGATGCCCATCTCATCGGCAATCTCAAGCGTTAACTCCCTGGGGTCTTCATCGAAGTTCACGCCCACAATAATCACATTGCTATTGGCCAAGCGCACACTCAGCTCATTGAACATGGGGATCTCTACTCGGCAAGGCGCGCACCATTCAGACCAATAATTCACAATGCGCCAATTGCCATCGTCGGTTTCAGCGGCTTTCAGCGGATACGAAAGAGCCGTCATAGCCACAAAAATCAGTATTAATAGACTTTGTGAAACTAATAGTTTTCTGGGCCTAGGCATTGATGCGCACCGGTATCTCGACATGAGGGAGTATTGATTCTGCCTCTAAAATTCTAACGTGTCCCGGTTTTTTTTGTCTATTGTTATAGAAGTTAATAAATATACAGAGTAAACGGGTTCAACCTATGAGAGGGTTTTCAGTCCTTAACTCCATCACCGTTTGGAAGTATCCGTTTCTGGCGCTATGTAGACGTTCAAAGTTTAAGAATTGGAGTGCTTCTAGAATTACTCTGATACTGACTCTTAGGTCCTCATGCGACTATCACGTCTCATAATATCTCGAAAACGTCGTAGGCCACTTTGCCTGCAATCTGCTTGCTTTTGCCTATGCAGACTATGTGGTTGAGCCAGTCGTATTTCTCGGAGGCGGTTTGAAAGATGGGGCGTACACGCCAGTACAGACCACTATCTGCTCTGTGAACAACACCGGTGTAGGTCATGTAGATGATCGCGCCGTCGTCTGTGTCTAGGGTTATTCTTACGTCCAGGCTGGAGTGTCCGGTTACCTGGGTGATCCAGTCGGCGCCGCCGTCTCTAACTGTTCCCTGCAATCTTGGTCCGCCGAATGTGCCGCCGGTTACGGGCGCAATGCTGGTGTGGCCCGTGTCTAGTTGATCGGCGACATCCAAGGACAGTTCCATGAGGAACGCTGATTCTAATTCGCTTGCGGCTACCTGTGCTGAGGCCATCTGATTTGCTCCTACGGTGGCGGCCGCTATTGCGGTTGCGCCTAGCTTGGTGAATTGTCGTCTGCTAAGTGATCGTTGATCATTCTTCATGTGAGTTCTCCGCGAGGCTTGCCCAGAGTGTAAGTCGGGAAATCAGCTCGTCACAAGTTTTTTAGTTTTGAACTGGTTGTCGAACCGGCGCAGGATCGTGGGCAGGTAGAACAGGTCCAGCAGCAGGGCGAGCACCACGATGGGAACCAAGAGTTTAGCTGCCTGCTGAAAGTAGATGGTGTTGGCGGCGATGAGAATGGTGGTGCCTAGCGCCAGTACGATGGTGGTAATGGACAGTGCGGGCCCCGCGGTCTTGATTGCATAGTCAATGGAGTCGGTCTTGTCTATTCCCGCACGTCGTTTCTCTAAGTAGTGACTCAACAGGTGGACGGTATCATCGACTACCAATCCGATGCTGATACTAAATAACATCATCACGAATGGATCCAGCTGTCCCACGAACAAAGCCCAGAATCCGAACACCATAGTGGCGGGCAACAGGTTGGGAATGATGCTCAACATACCGAAATAGAAACTGCGCATGCCGATCATGAGGCTGATAGTGATCAACAATAGGCTGATGGAATAACCCTGCAGTAACTCGATGGTCACTAGTTCATCCATGCGCGAGAACAGCAGTATGCCGCTGCCATGTAATAGCTCTGCCTCTGGGAAGTCTTGTTGAAATTTCTCGGTTACCCTAGCGTCAAAATCGATAAGTTCCTGGTTCGACAGGGGAACGGCATTGATGAACAAGTTGATCATAGAGAAGTCGGTGTTTACGAAACCGAACAGTGGAAAGTCATCGCTCTGAATTAGTGCGTAGGCGAGTAGATAGTTCGCTACGGTATCGAAGTCATCTGGGATTAGATCGAATGCTTTATTGTTATCGTTCTGCACGCGATGAATCGTTTTTACAACGTCCACAACACTTGCCGAAGACTCCACTTCCTTCTGCTCGTTCAACCAGAAACTGAACTCTTCGATTCTGCGCAGGAAGTCCGGCTCGATCGCAGACCATTGGGTCTGAATGTCGATGCCGTAGTTGAGAGCCGAGCCGCGATTGTAGTGGCTGCTCACCTCGTCGTAGTACTGTTTTATATCGGTATCGGCGGCGATAAAGTCGAGGCGGTTAAAATCCGTCTCGTTCAAAGGCAGTAGAGCAAATGTCGCAATCGCTAAGAACGTGCAACCCCAGAATATGGGAACATCTTTGCTTCGCGTAAATTCGCTGATTTTGGCAAGCGTGCCTTCCATGAAGGAAACGCCGGTACTTGCGATAACTTCTCTTTGCGATGTCATCCAGATCAGAACTGCCGGCAGTAATAACAGTGTAAGCAGGTAGGCGAATACAATTCCCAATGCAACGATCTGTCCGAATTCTTGAATCGCGGGGGAGGAACACATATTCAAGGACGAGAAACCAATCGCGGTTGTGAGAGCGGCAAGCGTGACTGGCTGAAAATTGTGCGAGATGCTCTCATGCATCGCGTCGATCTTCGCGCTGCCTCTATGCATAGCCTGTTTATAGATAGAAATAATATGCACGCTATTAGCTACGGCAACGATCACCAGGACCAATGGCGCGATTATGGAAATGCTATTGAACGAGAAGCCCAGATAGCCTAGGGCACCGATGGTGCAGAGCAACGTGAATAGCACGTGAGTCAAGATGCAGATGCCTAGAGTTGCCGAGCGAAAGCAGTAACAGATGGCGAGGACGCAGGCTAGGATTACGAAGGGCATGAGGTTAGTCAGGTCGTCTACCATGGCCTGCTGGCTCGACTGCTCAAGCATCACCTCGCTGTTCGCGAGAATTTGTATATCTGGGTGGCGACTGCGAATCTCGTCGCGAAGCTGTAGCGCTGCAGTGGCAATGTCTAGGCGGTCATCTGCAGAGATGCCTTGTGAGTCCGTTGTAATTATCGCGAAGGTGAGTGCTGCATCATCGGAAAGAAGATTGGCTGTGAGAAGTCTGTCGGCCAAGGCTGCATCGGCAACCTCGCCTAGCTCTTCTTCTGAATAGGAGCGCAGGGTTTTGATGAAGAGTCTGCGCTGCGTCTCGGGTGAAACATAGTCGAGAATCGTAGTGAGTCCACTGGCGAAGGGGATAGCCGAATAACTGTCCTTAAGGTCATCGATTGCTGTGAGTAGTTCTCTATTGAAAACCGTGTCTGATCCATCTGCTACGAATGCGAAGCGCACTTCTAATGGCGATGGAAACGCCTCATTCATCAAAAATAATTCGTCAAGATAGGGATCGCTTTCGGTGAGCAGCGCTTCTAGGGAGGTGTCGAAGCTGGTGCGGACAATACCCATGGCTAACAACAAACTCTGTCTCTTATACACATCTCCGAGCCCACGAGACCGAGGCTGATCTCG
>CAJXQP010000029.1 GCA_913058275.1 uncultured Gammaproteobacteria bacterium
TCGGCAGCGTCAGATGTGTATAAGAGACAGATCTATCTACATAACAATCAATACACGGGAGGCGGAGAAACTCCCGACTCCGAACCGCTAGCATTATTGCAGGCCGCAACAGGCCAGCCATTACCTGATATTATTTGGGATGGCATGCTCTCCGAAGGAAAGACCGCCGCCGACGCCCTGTGTTTCTCTGAAGCCGCGGACACCAGCTTCGTCTCCCTCGATGCGAGTAACGGGTTCGCTCAACCTTCTTTCGATGCAGCTGTGCACGACTGTGTCCTTCCCCGCCTCACCGAGATCTCCATGAGCTTAAGTAGTCAATGACAAACATTTACTTGCGCTGCGCTTTCTTGAGCGCATGTTTACTATTCCTCGTGGCCTGTTCGGAATCGCCACCGGTCTTTCATGACATTGAAAGACCGCTGCGTCTCTCCGATTGGCAGTTATTTGCTATGGATGCAAACGAACTCGTCCCAAGTGAGTCCAGTATAGTATTTCGACCCAATAATCCACTCTTCACCGATTACGCACACAAATTGCGAACGCTGTGGGTACCACAATCTCTGCAAGCGGATATTGTCAACGATGAGATTAACTATCCCGTGGGCAGCGTACTAAGCAAGACGTTCTACTATCCACGCTCCTCGAGCACGACACTCATCAAGGTTGCCGATAGCGGGCTTCAGAAAATAAACCTGAGCGAAAATCAACTGATAGAGACTCGGCTTCTCGTGCGCAAGGTTGACGGCTGGGATGCCTTCGGCTATGTGTGGAACGATGAACAGACAGAAGCCTTTCTGCGCGTTGCCGGGGCCAGCAAACAAATCTCACTGCTCGATCAAGACAGCACCCAGACAACGGACTTTACCTACTTCGTTCCGAACGAGAATCAATGTGCCGGCTGCCATACGACGGTACACCCCGACGGTGATATGCATCCACTTGGCGCGCTGTTCAGCCAACTTAATGTGGATGTGAGTACCGATATCGCATCACCGCTCGAACAGATGGTACAGCGCGGCTGGCTAAGTGATGAACAGGTTTTTCCACGCTCAAAATCTTGGCAAGATCATTCTGCCTCCTTAGACGACCGCGCACTGGCGTATCTGAATATGCAGTGCGGGCATTGCCACAACCCAGAAGGTGCCGCTGACACTTCAGGACTCATCCTCGATAACTCACAGACGCTTGCCATAAACCGCGGCGTGTGCAAACCGCCAGTCGCGGCTGGCGGAGGTGCGGGAGATCTGCGCTATGGAATCGTACCTGGGCAGCCCGAGGAATCGATTTTGCTATATAGGATGCGCTCCGATAAACCCGATGAGATGATGCCAGAGCTAGGTAGGTCGCTGATCCACAGTGAGGGTGTAGATCTTATTAGTCGCTGGATAGCAGAAATGCCTGGGGCGTGTTAGTGCGCTTTGCTAGAATTGCGCCGATCATTCTGTAGAGAAAAATGTGTGCAGCACATCATCCAAAAGCGGCCCCCAGTTATCCCAGTCATGACCCTCGTTAACTTCACGATAAGTCAGATCGTATTCCTGGAACTTTAGCGTCTCCATTAACTGCCGACCCGCCTGTGTATTATCATTGACCGTGCCAACACTCATGAAAAATTTCAGCGGGTGTTTGTCCTGCGCCATGTATTGAAAGCGCAGTTCATCCACCATCTCACTATTTGCTGGAGACTGCATCGCGATGCCAGCGAATGAGTCGTGCGCCATGAGGCCGAAGCAGGCGCTGTTACGACCACCGAAGGACAATCCAAGGATGACTCGGTCGTCGCGCACTGCAGAAGTCGCGTATTCCTTATCTATGGTAGGCAATAACTCTTCGGTAAAAAAGTCGACATAGCGCGGATTGCAGAAGAACTGCTGATTCCGCCGGTTCTGCTGCAGATTATCAGGATTGCGACTATCCACGAACACAACTAACACGGGCTCTATATTGCCTGCGGCGATCTCTCTGTCTAAGAGTGCGGGAAGCTCACCCCGAGATATATACCACTGGCCATCGGTGATGTAGAGCGTGGGTAGTTGAGAATTTCTGCGCATGCCTTCGGGCACATAGACTCTATACTGTAAGTCATAATCAAGAACGTCACTGGAAATTCGAATATCGTCACTCAGTTCCCCGTTAGCCCATAAGGGGCTACAGCAGACTGATAGAAACAGAATTATTACTAAGCGCATGAACTATTCCTCCGCTTCCAAATTTTGCCCGGCATCCTCAAAGTCCATAATTCCACGCCACAGTCTGCGAAACGCGAATGTTTGAAAAATGAGTACTGCATTGGAGAATATAAGAGCTAGTAATGGCAGCCAAGTCTGATTCTGAGTCACATCTATCGAAATTCCGAAAACAGCGAGACAGCGAGACAGCGAGACAGCTAACAATCGTCATAGCTGGCCAGAAGTCGCGCAGAGTTGCCGGTTCAACCTGACCGAAAAATTCAGCATTTTCTGGATCTTGGCGCGCGCGTCTTAAACTACTGTGCGACACCCAATTTCCGGAAATGAAGATTGTTCCAAGCACATATAACAAGAGCGTATTGAATTCCTCACCAATCAACGTAACCAACATAAATTCTTGAATGCCTATGATGAAGGGGACGATGGAATCTCTAAGATAGGGCCGCCAAATGAGCCCATAACCATAGTAGAGTACATAACCCACACTTGTAGAATACTCAGAAACGAAACTAGGATCATGCCCCAGCCGATCACTGCCTGCATATTGAATTCCCAAAGCCATTCACTCTCTACAATTTTTGACCACATTAGTTCCAGAGCCAAAGCTTGGATAATGCTAATAAGTGTAAGCAGTACTGTGGGAAAATGAACCTGCGCTCTCGTTCTCATTTTATTCATAGTGTCATCTGTTCTTATTTAACTGGAAAATCAAAATAGGTATCAGGAAATGGCTCATTCTCCAGAGTAAAGTGCCACCACTCCTGAGGCAATGCTCTGAAGCCATGGCGAGTCATCACCGTATTCAGTAAGTTTCTATTTGCACGTAACTGAGGTGGCATATCTAGATTGCTAGGCCAGGATGAAGGATCAAAGAAATCCCAGGGGGTACCCATTTCGAGCTCAGCCCCGCTCTGTAAATCGACAATGGTCAAATCGATGGTGCTGCCTCTGGAATGTCCCGAGCGCTGCGCAATATATCCGCTGCTAAACAAGTCCTGCTTCGCCACCGATGGGTAGAACACAGCCTTCATCTTTGTATCGCCTAAATCTTGAGCCCAGCGTACGAAATGATCAACTGCTCGCTGCGGTCTGTAGGCATCGAACACCTTTAGACTCATGCCGAAAGCTGCAAGTTCGCCCTGCACATTCAACAATGCAGTGGCGGCCTCTTTCGTCACAAACACCTTATTCGCATGGTAGCCATCAATTACCTGACCTACAAAGTTGTCCTCACTGAAATAGCGCACTTCCAGATGAATACTAGGAATCAATTCCTGCAATTCCAGAAAAGAGTCTGGCGGTGTATCGTCGTTACCTTGGGCCACCGCATGCTGCTCTGGTTGCAATATGCATAGCCCAAACAGCAGTGCGAGAACGTTCTTTTTGTTCACCAGCTTATTGTGTTTGTTGGGTATTTTCAAAATCATGGGAGCTCGCTTCCTGGGCATTAGAATAGTGTAATCCATCCAGACACTGAAAACTCTGGAAATTGTGGTATAGCCTGGTATTTCGGACTAGAATACCTTCCCTTTCCCAAGGTCATTTCTTGACAAGATACGTCGCCTAGCTGCTTAGCACTGCAGTAATCCTGAGAAGAATGGTGACATCTTATTCGTCAATAATAGAATTAGAAGTGGCACTTAACAAATGCTAGCAAAGCTGCACAATACGAAACGATCTAGTTGGATAGAGCGATGAGAAAAAAACAAAAAACAATCGGCCTATTAGGCGGCATGAGTTGGGAATCAACCGCCACCTATTATCGAGAACTCAACGAGGGCATAAAGGAAAAACTCGGCGGATTGCATTCGGCTAAGATTTGTATGGTGAGCGTAAATTTTGAAGAAATCGAGAAATTACAGCACATTGAGGATTGGAATGGCACCGCCGTAATCCTGTCCGAGGCTGCTATGGCAATAGAAAAAGGTGGGGCTGATTTTCTTTTAATCTGCACGAATACGATGCACAAAGTAGCACCACAGATAGAGGCAAGTATTTCCATCCCGATCCTGCATATTGCCGATGCCACGGCCCAGAGATTGCGCGAAGCCGGCATCAAAAAAGTGGGCCTGCTCGGCACTCGGTTCACTATGGAACAAGATTTCTATAAAGGTCGACTGACTGAGAAATACGGCATCGATGTGATCGTGCCAGATGAGTTAGAGCGCGAAATCGTGCACTCGATTATCTACAATGAACTCTGTCTGGGAACCATCGATGAGAATTCGCGGGAGAGATATCTAAAGATAATTGATCAGCTAACAGCAAGCGGCGCAGAAGCAGTAATTTTAGGATGTACCGAAATAGTCCTACTAGTGCAGCAGAAACACACTGCGACTCCGCTTTACGACACCACGGCGATACACGCCGAGCAGGCAGTATTGGAAGCGCTCTCGAGTTAGAATCTCAACAATAACTATCGGCTTGTCGGCTACAGCAAAGAATTTAAGACTATGGATCCAGCAATACTAGAAACTGCCACGGTTGCAATGGCAACATTCTTCGCCACTATCGGACCACTCGACGTGGCTGCCGTCTACGCGGGATTGACCGCAACGGAGACGCCGAAACGTCGTCGCCGCATGGCGATTCGCGGCACACTCATCGGAACTGGCATCCTCGTGCTATTTGCACTGGTGGGCGAGTTTCTGCTCGCCGGGCTAGGCATCTCCTTGGCGGCTCTGCGCACAGGCGGCGGCATTCTGCTGCTACTCATTGGCATAGACATGGTTTTCGCGCGCACGTCCGGCAGCACATCTACAACTGAAGAGGAAGAGGCCGAGGCAATGGGCAAGCGCGATATCGCTGTCTTTCCGCTCGCTACACCACTGATCGCAGGCCCCGGAGCCATGGGTGCGGTAATCCTTCTCATGGCTAATAGCGAAGGCAATCTCGTTCTCCAGGCTACCGTAGTCGCGTCATTGCTTACCATCATCCTACTCACGTTCATCATGCTATTGCTGGCTTCAAAGATTCAACAGCTGTTTGGCGTCACTGGCATGCACGTAGTAACGCGAGTTTTCGGCGTCCTGCTATCTGCGCTTGCTGTGCAGTTTATATTCGACGGAATCGCACAGAGCGGCCTTCTCTCTGGCGGCTAATCCTCCCACCGACTAGTGAGTCTCACTATGCAGAAAGAGAGCTTGCAGCTATTCGCTAAATACAACCTGTGGATGAATGAAAAACTATTCGCTGCTGCCGCCAGCTTAGCGAACATGACCTCAGGCAAGACAAGCAGTAATCGGAGAGTGCCCTACTGCAAATTTCTCTGGCGCTCGACTATGCGCCCACGGATCTCTCGGTCTAATAGTGCTTATGTAACTATCTCTGCGAGCTATATCAACGAGTGATGCGAATCGAAAGCACATCACTAAGCACGTTGTTTTCAATCAAATTAATTGCCTCAACAATGTCGGGTGAAAAATATCGATCTTTGTCATAGAACGGCACCTTCTCCCTCAAAATAGCTTTGGCCTGCTCCAGCAACTCTGATGTTTTAAGTGGCTCTAGAAAATCCAAGCCTTGAGCCGCACCCAGCCATTCAACGGCTAATATTCCCACGGTATTTTCAGCCATATCGCCCAATCGACGCGCTGCAAATGTTGCCATAGAAACATGATCTTCTTGATTGGCTGATGTCGGTAAGCTATCCACTGATGCAGGATGTGCTAAGGATTTATTTTCACTCGCTAAGGCTGCGGCGGTAACTTGAGCGATCATAAAACCTGAATTGACGCCACCGTTGTTAACTAAAAATGGCGGCAATCCACTTAATTGACTGTCAATCAGTAGGGCCATACGGCGTTCTGACAAAGCGCCTATTTCAGCAAGTACCAGCGCGAGGTTATCAGCCGCCATAGCAATCGGTTCTGCATGAAAATTACCCCCAGATATAATCTCATTGTTGTCCAAAAATATAAGCGGATTGTCCGATGCAGCATTCGCTTCAATTAGGATGATTTCTGCAGCATTGCGTATTTGTTGTAAGCACGCACCCATAACTTGTGGTTGGCATCTTAAGGAGTAGGGATCTTGCACTTTTTCGCATTCTGTATGGCTGTCTTTGATGCTCGTGTTCGTTAGCAAAGAGCGATAGTGAGTGGCCATATCTATTTGAGCTGAATGACCTCTTACTTCATGTATTCGCTTGTCAAAAGGCTTGTGTGAACCCCTGGCAGCTTCCGTAGTCATCGAGCCAATAACTGTTGCCGCGTTAAGACAGGTCTCTGCATGAAACAAACCTTGAAGAGCTAGGGCTGTGGATGCCTGAGTCCCATTAAGCAAAGCCAGCCCCTCTTTGGGTGCCAGGGTAATCGCCTTAAGACCGGCAATGTTGAGTGCTTCTCCCGCAGAAATTAACTCCCCTCTATAAGTAGCATCTCCTTCCCCAAGAAGAATCGCACTCATGTGTGCAAGCGGCGCCAAATCACCAGAAGCACCAACTGACCCCTTTATAGGGATACAGGGATAAATCTCTTTGTTGACTAAGGTGATCAGCGCTTGGATCAATTCAAAGCGAATGCCAGAATTTCCTCGAGAGAGCGCATTGACTTTTAGTAACATAAGTAGTCGAACGGTAGACCCGTCCATTAGCTTGCCAATACCAGCTGCATGAGACAGGACGATACTACGTTGCAATACTTCGAGTTCACTAGCATCAATTTTTGTATTAGCCAGCAAACCAAATCCAGTATTGATCCCATAGACGACCAACCCATCTTTTATCACCTGATTAACGACGTTGGTAGCCTTATTCACCGCATCCTGACAAGCGGGATCTAATTCAATTTTGCAAGGTGCAAGATGTATTAACTTAAGGTCATCTAAGCTTAGATGACCGGGTCTAATTGTGATCGTTTCCATATTTTTAATCCTTGCAACTTGGGTTTGCTAAAATTCAAGGCTTATTAAAACCTAGCGCTTTTTCTCCAGCATTGGTAGATCTAAGCCTTGCTCTAAGGCACAGTCGATAGCAACGTCATATCCTGCATCTGCATGGCGCATAACTCCCGTTGCGGGGTCATTCCACAACACCCGACTAATTCGCCTCCCAGCATCTTCACTGCCATCGCAAACGATCACCAATCCAGCATGTTGACTAAAGCCCATTCCAACTCCTCCACCATGGTGCAGGCTTACCCAGGTAGCACCGCTAGCTGTACTGAGCAAAGCATTCAATAGCGCCCAGTCCGAAACTGCATCTGATCCATCTTTCATCGCCTCAGTTTCACGGTTGGGAGATGCGACCGAACCGGAATCCAAATGATCACGTCCAATGACAATTGGCGCACTCAATTCACCATCAGCCACCATTTGATTAAATGCCGCGCCAACTCGAGCACGATCTTTCAATCCGATCCAGCAAATTCTTGCAGGCAAACCTTGAAATTGTATTTTGTCCCGGGCCATATCCAACCAATTATGCAGTTGAGGATTATCAGGGATAAGCTCCTTTATTTTTGCATCTGTTTTATAGATGTCTTCCGGGTCTCCAGAAAGTGCGACCCAACGAAAAGGCCCAATTCCTTCGCAAAAAAGAGGACGTACATAGGCCGGCACAAAACCTGGAAAATCAAATGCATTATCAACCCCTTCTTCCATGGCCATTTGTCTGATGTTGTTACCGTAATCCAACACGGCCGAACCCAATTGTTGAAATTTCAACATGGCCCTAACCTGCTTTGCCATTGAAATTTTTGCCGCTTTTACAACGACCTCAGGCTCAGAATCCCTCTTGATTTCTGCTTCTGACATAGACCAGCCACTGGGAAGATAACCATTTAATGGATCGTGGGCACTCGTTTGATCTGTAACAACGTCTGGCTTAATGCCTCTATCTGCAAGTTGTTCGAATAAGTCTGCCGCATTGCCAAGTAAGCCGACACTTAAGGGCTTTTTATCATCACAGGACTGCTCGATTAAACTCAAAGCATGATCAAGATCATCTGCTTTGCAATCTAGATAACCGCTCTTTATCCTCATATCTATTCGAGACTCATCAACTTCAATGGCAAGCATAGAGTAACCCGCCATCGTCGCCGCTAATGGTTGAGCACCGCCCATTCCTCCCAAACCTCCCGTTAAAATCCAGCGTCCTGCTGCACTGCCAGAAAAGTGTTTATTAGCAACGGCGAAAAATGTTTCATATGTGCCCTGAACAATGCCCTGAGATCCAATGTAGATCCATGATCCAGCTGTCATCTGGCCGTACATCATGAGACCAGCCTTATCGAGTTCATTAAAATGCTCCCAAGTGCTCCATCTAGGGACAAGATTCGAATTCGCAATTAGCACTCTTGGCGCATCAGCATGAGTCTTGAATACACCAACTGGCTTCCCACTTTGAACCAACAAAGTTTCATCAGCTTCTAAACGCTTCAGGCATTCAACTATTTTGTCATAGGATTCCCAATTTCTGGCTGCACGGCCAATGCCTCCATAAACAATCAGTGACTCTGGATGTTCTGCAACTTCCGGGTCAAGGTTGTTCATCAGCATTCTTAGAGGCGCTTCTGTTAGCCAACTTTTCGCCGATAAATCAGTCCCGCGACTCGCCCTTATCACTCGGCTTGTATCTGTTCTTGTACCCATTTTTGAAACGGAATTACTTTCTGGCATAATCATCACCCTAAAATGTTAAGTGTCCACCTAGTCGATATTTATCGCCTGGATGATAGAGATAGGCAACACTGACAATGCCCCTCTTACACCAAGTGCGTCTGGTTATCTTTAAGCAGGGAAAATTTGAATTGAGGGCCGAGACAATATTATCGTCTGGCAAGACAGCTTCAACTACGTGATCAGCTTCTGTTAACGGTGCAACCTTTGAGAGATAGGCATTCGGCGTCTGATCTAAGAAATTTTGTTGCAGATAATCCGGCGCAAATTTCGGGTTAATATATCGGTCTTCATATTGCACCGCTATATCATTCTCACGATGAACCAAACAGCTGTGATAAACCGCAGAATCAACCGGCACATCCAACAATCTCGCGAGGCTCTTATCGGGGATTACCGACCGTACATCTATCACCTGACCAGAATATTGATGTCCACGACTGGCAATTTCGTCAGCAATATTGCGTATTTCTAAGAGTGAACTCATGGGCCTAAGGTCAGCAACAAAGGTGCCTAAACCTTGACTTCGTACGAGTACTCCCTCAGAACAGAGACTGTCAATGGCTTTGCGAGCTGTCATTCGACTCACCGAAAACTTTACGGCAAGCTCATTCTCAGAATAAATTTTCTCTGAGGGCTCCCAGATTCCTCGCTCTATCTGATCAGTGACAAAGTCTTTAATAGTGAGATATCTTGCTTGCACCAGAAACTCCTTCAGTTAGGAGCGTCAGTCTACTGATTCATTTATTACTTGTCTACTCCTGTATATACAAGTAGACTCATTTTCAAACCAAAAAGTCTAGAGTACGGGATGCAAAACTTAGAATCTGAGCAAGTAGACACACTCATTTATAACGTCCGAATAGCCACAATGTCTGGCGAGAGCCTCTCTACGCCTGCAGATGCTTCAGCGATTGCTATCTCAAATGGAAAAATTGTCTGGATGGGATCGGCTGAGGATGATTACCCCCAAGCGAAGGCTCGTTTTGATGGTGAGGACCAATGGCTAACACCAGGATTAATCGACTGTCATACCCACCTTGTCTATGGCGGCCACCGCGCCACTGAATTCGAAATGAAATTAAATGGAGCCAGCTACGAAGAAATATCTCAAGGAGGTGGCGGTATCGTCAGTACCGTTTCGGCAACTCGATCTTTGGATGAGACATCCCTTAGAGCAGAATCCCAACCTCGGCTGATAAGCTTGCTCAAAGAAGGTGTAACGACTATCGAGATAAAGTCCGGGTACGGATTGGATACGCAGAATGAAATAAAAATGCTCCGTGTTGCACGAAGCCTAGAGAGAAATCATCCAGTCACCATTCGAACAAGTTTTTTGGGCGCGCATGCACTTCCTCAAGAGTTTGAAAAAAAAGATGACTACATACAGTACCTAGTTGACGAAGTATTACCTGCGGTGCACAAGGAGGGGTTAGCAGATGCCGTCGACTTTTTTTGTGAAGGTATCGGCTTTAGCCGTTCCCAGTGCGAAATTATTTGCCAAGCAGCAAAGAAATACGACCTGCCTATTAAAGGTCATGTAGAACAATTATCCAACTTGCAGGGCGCCAATTTAGTCGCAGAATACGGCGGCTTAAGCGTTGACCATTTGGAACACTTAGATGAAGGCGATATCCCCACACTTAAGGCCGCAGATCTTGTGGCAGTATTATTACCTGGGGCATTTTACTCTCTAAGTGAAACCAAACTACCACCTATAGAGGCAATGAGGGAGCACCAATTACCCATGGCGATAGCCACAGACCTCAACCCCGGTTCATCACCCATTGCGTCTTTACTCAATGTGATGAATCTTGCCTGTGTTCAATTCAAACTAACGCCTTATGAGGTTTTGTTAGGAGTTACAAGATTTGCTGCCAAGGCCTTAGGAATGGATCATCAAATAGGCCAAATACAACTTGGCTTTGATGCCGATCTTGTACTTTGGCCAATCGAAACCCCCGCCCAGCTTTGTTACGGAATGAACCTAGTCAAACCTACACTGATTTTTAAGGCAGGAGCAGTAGTGAATGAATAATTCACCTTGGCAAGGCAGAAGCGACCCTTCCGACAATTCTCGCTGGCATCAAGTTGTAGAAGTAACAAAAAAAGTAGAACCTGATTGCCATTGTATTATAGGATTTAATTGCGACGAAGGTGTTAGGCGAAACAAAGGAAGAACTGGCGCGGCCGCGGGCCCAGATCAAATACGCAAAATGCTCTCAAATTTAATCTATCCTGGCGAAAAGCCGATCATCGATCTGGGAAATATCGACTGCATCGAAAACTTGCTAGAAGATGCGCAATCAAATCTCGCCAGCAAGATAGCGGATGTGATCAACGCAAAGTCATTACCGATAATTCTTGGTGGTGGTCATGAAATCGCTTGGGGAACTTATCAGGGTATTAGACAAGCACATCCAACAGCGAAACTGGGCATAATAAATTTTGATGCTCATTTTGATCTCAGACCAGTCGAACCCTTACCCTCATCAGGAACACCCTTTCGACAAGCAGCCCAATACGCTGAAGATAAGAACATAAATTTCGATTATCTGGTATACGGCATAAACCCCAGTGTTAACACAGAAGCCCTGTTTAATTATGCCAATGAAAAAAACGTCCATTGGAAGTCTGACCTAAGTATCAATAATCAACCATGGCAAAAGAGTTTCGAGGATATTGCAAACTTCTGCGAATCGCTGGATTATCTTTATATAACGGTTTGCTTGGATGTTTTCCCGGCGTCATATGCTCCTGGTGTCAGCGCACCAGCCGCCTTAGGCGTAAATCCCAATATTATTCTTCAATTAATCGACAGCCTTAAACGCCAATTCGCCTCAAAAATTCTCGCACTCGAAGTGGCAGAAATGAACCCTACATTTGATATTGACGATAGAACTGCTCGATTAGCCGCCCGACTTATTCATCAATTTACGCTACCTAGCTAGCAGGGAGAAACTCAACGCTTTTTCCAAGTAATCGAATTAGCTCATTCGTAATAATAAACAAGGAATAGAGATTTTGCTGGAATTCGAACTATGAAAGCCACAGAACTTGCAGAAACTAAAACAAAAGCCAGCTCAATGTTGGGTGGCGTTGCGATAATCACGGGTGGTGCAATTGGTGCTGGCATGTTTTCTCTACCCATCGTTTCTTCCGGCATGTGGTTCGGATGGACTCTAGCCTGCATGCTGTTGTCCTGGTTTTGTATGTATCACATATCCCTGATGATCATGGAGGTAAACCTCCATTTCAGAGATGGCGCTAACTACGACACAATGATTAAGGCAACGCTAGGCAAATACTGGAACATCAGTTACGGGCTCTCGTTCGCCTTCTTGCTCTATATTCTAGAATACGCCTATATTAGCGGTGGTAGCTCCATTGTTATTCTTACTCTTGACTCCACACTCGGCTATTCGCCCTCGCAAGTCATTGCGGGATTAACATTTGCATTACTGCTGGCCTCTGTCGTTTGGTTGAGTACCAAAGCAGTAGACCGTGTTATTTCAGTTCTGATTGTCGGCATGATGGCTTCCTTATTCTTGGCCGTCACTGACCTGACCCTAGCCGCAAATTTGAGGCAGCTACTAATACCAGACGAAGGGAGCAAGGACAGCTATTTGCCTTTTGTTTTTGCGGCCCTGCCGTTCTATTTGACCGCCTTTGGTTTTCACCCCATGGTGCCGTCTCTCATTAAATATTATGGGAAGAAACCAGTCATGATAGGCAGATGCATGTTGATAGGCTCTTGCCTGTGCTTTCTGGTCTATCTACTCTGGCTAGTGAGTACAATGGGCAATCTTCAACGGCAAGCGTTTCTACCAATTATTGCCGACGGTGGCAACATCGGTGTCTTGGTGGCTGCGGTCAACCAAGTAGTGCCCAGCGAACAGTTGGGCAAGTTACTAAGTGTTTTCGCCAACTTGGCTATCATTACGTCTTTCTTGGGTGTGAGTTTGGCCTTGTTCGATTTTATTACAGACAAATTTAACTTTTCTGAAACGCCGTTGGGAAGACTGAAAACAGCGATAATCGTTTTTCTTCCTCCAATTGTTGGTGGCGTTTTCTTTCCCGATGGTTTTATTTTTGCCATTGGCTTTGCGGGCATGGCGGTCGCTTTTACGGCACTCATAGTCCCACCTCTAATGGTAAAAAGTAGTCGCAAAATGTTTGCACAAGGAACTTACCTACTCTGGGGCGGAAACAAATTAATTTACTTTATGATCGCAATGGGCATTTTTTATGCCTCTTGCCATGTATTGGCGATGCTCGATTTGTTACCTGTCTATGGAAAGTAGTTTTCCTAAAGTAAAAATTAATTCTTACTCGGTAAGAATTAACAGAATACAACTGTAAGGAAAGAGCATGTCGTTTATTAAATCGCTAGGTAAAAATGCAATGCTGTCAGATGTATTCAGACACAACTGGAAAAAAGCTGGGTATTTAATAGGGATGGCTGAAGAAATTTGTTTGGGCCAGTCTGAACTTAGTAGGGCTGAGCTGGAAGTGTTGGAAGCCTATTGCTCTAAACTAAATGAATGTCAATATTGTTATCAACTTCACAATGAGGTGGCTCAAGTCTATGGCGAAGAGGGAGGACTGGTTGCTGCTCTGTTTGATGACATCGATACGGCGCCCACCAATGATAAAATGAAAGCACTCGCACATTACCTGAAAGGGCTCACGCTGGAACCTCATAAAATCACCCAAACAGCAGTGAATAGCGTGCTTGTATCGGGATGTTCAGAAAAAGCACTAGTAGATGTAATTTATCTCTGTGGTTTATCTGCGATGTTGAACAGGCTGGTGTTTGGTTTTGGTATAGAGGGTGAAGGTAGTCAATTTACTCAAGTTGCCCAAGGTGTAAAAGACACCGGCTATCGAAAAATGTATGAGGACATGGGACTGAATGTTCCTAAGTTTACAGAGGCCTAGGTGCTCCAGACGTAGCGGATAGCCCCGAATGATGTCATGCAAAGGAAAGCTTTTTATTAATCAGCCATGATTCCAGTCATCTGGGTCATCATTGTTTCGAGGCGCAAGACCAAGAACATCGCCTTCTGTACTCACGCCTAAGCCAAGCACGGTACGATTGGCATAATTGAAATAACTAGTAACCTGGTTGATCTCAAGTATCTCACCATCATCATAGCCAGCTTCGCTTAGTGCTACGACATCTGATTGTTGGATCTGTGAAGGATGAAGCGTGAGCAAGCCAGCATATTTAAGACCCGCCGCCTCTCTTGTTGAGACGGCATTCTGAAAATCGCCTTCGCTAAAGCTAGATTTAATGAGATCTGCTTTAGACCGCACCCCTCCCAACTCTGTGACAAGGCCTTCGAAATGATGCTGAACACAGTAGTGACATTCATTCAACCAACTCACGTAGACACCTATTGCCTCTAGGTACCATTTTGGCAAGCTATTCGATGTGTGGTGGAGGACTTTTTTGTACATGCCCATATGGGCTTCCATCGAATGCGGTCGCAAACTGTGCGCCATCATAATATTGTCCACATTATCATCAGGCCCCTTAACGCGGTCATAAAGCTTTTGTAACCGACCGGTCGCTTCTGCATAAGGTATTGTTTCTATCCAGCTCATAGTCATCCAAATATGGGGGATTTAGTGTATCCGATACTACTACCTCACTCAGTCACTTTCCATCCCTGTAAGACCAGTTATCCAGCAGCGCACATCGAATACAGTCATTGCGATTACTTAGTGAGTATCAAATTATCGTCATCACTAAAATCAAGATTATCGAATCCCGAGGAAAAACAAACTAGTCCTATAAAAACTGTAAGGACCAAGCTCGAAGGGAGTTGTGATTTATTGCTGGGAACAATAATTGGTGCTGCGAAACTACTAACAAGAATGAATAGCACTAAAAAAGTGCTTCTATTGAATATTGAGAACTGTTCGAAAGCCAATGTGGCTCGTGCCCATGCCTGTATCCTGAGCTTGTCGTGCTGCGGGTCTATACCTTAGGCAGTAATTTTCTGCGCAGAGATATGATCCTCCCTTTATTACCTTAACTGGAAAATCACCGTTCGAAAGACTATGACTATTTTCTGGTGCAGGCCCTTCAGGGTTTACTGAATCGTCAGGTTGATGATTTTCTGCATACCAATTCGATGTCCATTCCCAAACATTACCGATTAGGTCATACGCTCCATAATCATTCGCCTCAAAGCAGCCGACGGGAGCTAGGCCTGAGTGCATGTCCTGAGAGTCATTCGTTAGAGGAAATTCCCCCTGCCAAGTATTCGCGTAGTGATGTCCATGAGGAGCCAGTTCATCACCGTCCCATGCGAATAAACCATCGCGCTTGTTTCGAGCAGCTAGCTCAAATTGAGCCTCCGATGGTAAGGAGCGCCCTACCCATTCGGCATAGGCTTCGGCGTCGGCATAAGAAACATGTATCACGGGATAATTACCCTTACCCTCAATATCACTGTCGGGTCCATTTGGGTGAAGCCAATTGGTCCCTGGCACCCACGCCCACCAGTTGGCAACGGGTTCTCCTGGAGTTAGGTGTGTAAACAGAGTAGAGCCGGCCTCTAGAAATTCTGAAGGGACATCGGCTGGCCAGTCACTCGGGTTAGGTGGTCTCTCGGCGGTAGTTACATAGCCAGTTTTTACTACAAACTGAGAAAACTGTGCATTTGTCACTTCATGGGAATCCAGCCAGAAGGCTGAAACACTAACCGGATGTGCAGGACCTTCTTCAGGATATGTTGCATCGTTACCCATGATAAATTCTGCGTCGTCAACGTACACTTGACCGCCAATATCAGCGAGGCAGCGATCTACAGTGGGTTTATTGATTGAAGCTTGTGCGACAGCCGATGGCCCGAATATTGAAAGACAGGGCAGTAGAATAACGATAGTGATGACTTGTCTATGTTTCATAAGCTATATGTCTATAGTGAATTAATGCCAAAACTACTTCAGTTACTCTTCCCCAGACTTTTTCTTTCCGAGCAAGCTGGTCAATACAATTATCATTGTAACTTTCCCTGAGTCAAATGCTATTGCACTACTTGCCATCGATGACAGGATTACATTTCCCCCTCGGCAGTTACTCGAAATACACTGCATTGCGTCCTCCTACAACTATGTCGAAGTTAAGCCCGCTGTCTACATCGATCTTTGGTGTTTTATAGGGCTTGCCGATGTTTCGCTCGAAGTCGTCACCCATTAGAATTGCCATAGGGTCGGAGGCATTATTTGGTTCGTCAGGAAAATACAATTGAGTTATCAAGCGAGAGCCGCCGCCACTAACAGAAATGTGAATGTGTTTGGGGCGCCACCTACCTATGTCAGGCCGAGCTAGATAGGCACCCGGACTTATAGTCCAGAACCTATAGTTGCCCTCACTATCAGTGAATACACGGCCGGTGCCTAGGAAGTGCTCATCGAGGGGTATGTTTGAGTGATCTTCAATATGGCGATAGCGCCCAAAATGATTGGCGTTCCAAATTTCCAGCATGGCATTGCGTATAGGAGTGCCGCGTTCATTTTGCAATTTGCCACTGACTTCAATTGCTACGCCTTCGGCGCGCGGCAGGTCTGGCGCAATGCGAGTTAAGTCCCAGTCATTCTGTCGGGACAGGCCACGCTGCGGAATGTAGGGCGCGAAGCTTTCGCGAGCAGTTTCGGGAATCAATCTCAGTCTGTTGCGAGGTGTTCTCTGATCTGAGGTATTGTCCGTTGGGCCAATTTCTAACTGTCTGCCTGAGTTGGACATAATTCTATTCTCCTTCTCTTATGAGATCGTCGAAAAAAGGAATCTCGTTTTCCCCGGCCATAACGATGTCGATAGTGTAAATTTTTGACCCGCAATCAGATTGACCCTCATGACGTGCGCTTAACTTTGCTTGATCTTCAGGACTTAAGGATTGCAATAAAGGGTCGCTTGCATTGCTTTCTTGGTCGGCAAAGAAAATTTGAGTGACGATTCGGCTGATACCTGTCTCTTATACACATCTCCGAGCCCACGAGACCGAGGCTGATCT